>JAZRYS010000059.1:0-14429 GCA_045600865.1 Candidatus Aphodosoma sp. | reverse complement strand
TACATCAAGAACGTATGGAACGGGGTTTCTTCGGAATGGGTGCATATTACCTTCACGACAGCACCAGCCGGTGCCCCAGAGCATAACACTGACGAGTTCATCGCCGAGGAGGTCATCCCGGCCGAGGCATTCGTCAACATGAACGTGCTTCACGTCGAGAACCTCGTAGAAGGGACTAACGTTACCCTCATCGACGCAGCCGGCAGGACACTCTACAACGGCAAGGCGGACAACACCCACATGGAATTCGACCTGACGGTACGAGGGATCTACATGGTAGTCCTCCGTGGCGAGCAAAACCAGACCATCAAGGTTGTCTATTAATGAACCCGTGTAGAGACGCACGGCCGTGCGTCTCTTACCTAACGCATAATATGATTGAGCCGAGGGATTTTCTCTCGGCTCTTTTTTGTCCAAATAGTTTGGCTGTATGAAATATTTCCTATAATCCTCTTTTGTAAGTCCTACGAGCCTTCGTAGTGACAACAATCCATCGACCATACATAACCCATTGACATCCCATTCCGAATGGGAGGTGAATGGGAGGTGAATGGGAGTTAAATGGGACTTACATCGGTCTCACATTGGTCTCACATCGGACTCTGTAGTTCCCTGATTTAGGATGACTATTCTGCTTTTTGTCAAGTTTTCATTAAGTCTATGGCAACCCGCCATGGATTTTTTTGCCGAAAAAGTTTTGTCAGTTCAAAAAAATATTGTAACTTTGCACTTTCTAATAAAATATTTTGCCTTGCGGATTTCTCTCTGTTCAGATTGCTGTTAAAGATTGTCCTATGAAGAAGATAATGCTCGTTTTTGGAACACGGCCAGAGGCTATTAAGATGTGCCCTTTGGTAAAGGAACTGCAGAAATGTCCCGACGAGTTTCAGGTATTTGTTTGTGTCACGGGGCAGCATCGCGAGATGCTTGACCAGGTCTTGCGCCTGTTCGGCGTGAAACCTGACTTTGACCTCGACATTATGAAAGCAGGGCAGGATCTTTATGACATTACCTCCCGCGTGCTTTTGGGCATGCGTGACGTGTTTCGTGTGACTAAGCCTGACATCGTCCTTGTCCATGGCGACACCACTACGTCAACCGCCGCCGCTCTTGCAGCATTCTACCAGCAGATTCCCGTCGGTCATGTCGAGGCTGGCTTGCGGACTTACGATATCTATAGCCCTTGGCCGGAGGAGGCCAACCGTCAATTGACTTCAAGGATAGCGACTTACAACTTTGCCCCCACTGCCTTGAGTCGCCAAAACCTTTTGAATGAACACATTGCTGACGATACCATAACCGTTACTGGCAATACTGTTATTGACGCATTGAATATCGTCGTCGATAAACTGGGAAAAGACACTCAACTTGCTGGTAGGCAAAGTGAAATCCTTAAAAATGCCGGCTACGATGTCAAACGTCTCAACGATAACCGCAGCTTGGTTCTTATCACAGGACACAGGCGCGAGAACTTCGGTGGTGGGTTCGTCAGCATGCTTACGGCCATGAAGGATTTGTCCGTGAAATATCCGAATGTTGATTTCGTCTATCCTATGCACCTCAATCCTAATGTCAGGAAGCCTATCCATGACGTCTTTCTCGGAATGGACTCGCTTTCAACGGGAATAGGGTGGGGCGAGGCTCATAATTTCTTCTTCATCGAACCACTCCAATACCTTGAATTTGTCTATCTGATGGAAAAATCGACCATTGTCTTGACCGATTCTGGTGGTATTCAGGAGGAAGCCCCAGGGCTTGGCAAGCCTGTGCTTGTCATGAGGAACACCACCGAGCGTCCCGAGGCCCTGAAGGCTGGCACCGTGAAACTTGTCGGCACTGATTATGACCTCATTGTCAACGAGGTCTCCCGCCTGTTGGAAGACCACTCTTATTACGAGTCAATGTCCAAGGCTGTCAATCCATACGGCGACGGCAAGGCGTGCGGCCGTATAATCAATACCTTAAGATGAAATATGGGAGTAACATTTAATCAGGAAACACAAAGTTTCGTATTCGGTTTTGATTATGATGGTCAAAACGATATCGTATCTTTGACAGGTAATGGGTTTTGTGTCGAAGCATTCGGAAAATGTTTCTACTATGGTTATGAGTTTTCCAAAGAGGTCGAAAGTTCCGTTCGTAGTCGGTTTATACAATATGTCAAGTTTACTAATCCAATCTACAAGGAATCAAATCTGGCGGCATTTATTCAGAAAGCGGTTAACGACCTTAATAAAAAGATTAATCTGTACGATTATGATTTGGTGGTAATGCCAGAATCATCAAGCAGTGTAAATCAATACCTTTTGCGATATATATATCGTTTTGCGCAACCTACATTGAGACACATGGAGTTGGTAAAGAACCTTCCGCTGAATATTTCCTTCGATTTGGATGCTTACCAGTTGCAATATCTTGATGACGTGTTGGAAAACGGTCAACCTCGTTACACCTCTTCTCAGAAGGCGGAAGCATTGGAATCTATTGAGGGTATGATGCGCTTAATACATGCGAAAGATTACTTCACTATCGCCAAGGATGTGAGGAAAAGCAAGTTGAGGCCTTATATTATGGATTTCCTGCGTTTCAAATCTCCAAAAGATGAAGAGCTGTGTCGTAAATTGAGGGACAATAACATCCTTGTTGTTGATGATGTGACAACAAGTGGTTCGACTTTGAATGAGATTCTTCGTGTCTTGAGAATCCTAAACGAGGATAATTTGGTAACTGTTTTCAGCCTTATCGGTAGGAAAGACCTTATGGCTGAAAGCGTATAAAAAACGGAAAAACAATGATAAACGTTATTGGACTTGGTTATATCGGACTTCCCACTGCCCTGATGATGGCAAGCCACGGGGTGGAAGTGATAGGCACTGATTGTAATGAGGAACTTGTCGCAACGCTAAATGCTGGCAGGACCACGTTTAAGGAGGAGGGCTTGGACGAACTTTTCGCCAATGCTCTTCGCTCTGGCATCAAGTTCACTACCGAGTATCAGAAGACGGACATGTACATCGTCTCCGTCCCTACCCCTTACGACAAGTTCTCTAAAAAGGTCAACCCTTCATACGTCGTGACGGCTGTCAGGGATGTGTTGCGTATTTGTCCCGACAACGCCACCATTGTCATCGAGTCAACCGTCAGCCCCGGGACTATGGACAAACACATACGTCCCGTAGTCGATGATTACGTCAAATCGCATAACTCCCAACCGTCAGCCATCAACCTCGTCCATGCTCCCGAGCGAATCATCCCTGGCAATATGGTTTATGAACTCCTGCACAACAACCGCACTATCGGTGCTGACGACAAGGCTGTTGGCGAAAAGGTAAGACAATACTATGCCTCTTTCTGCCAAGGCGAGATAGTCGTAACCGACATCCGTACCGCCGAGATGACCAAGGTGGTCGAGAATACTTATAGGGCTGTTAATATCGCTTTTGCCAATGAGTTGGCAAGGATTTGCCGTCATGACAATATGGATGTTTACGAAATCATTCGCATCTGCAATATGCACCCTCGTGTGAATATCCTTCAGCCAGGTCCAGGGGTTGGTGGTCATTGCATCTCTGTTGACCCTTGGTTCCTCGTAGGCGACTATCCGAGTCTTGCCAAGGTCATTGACGAATCTATGCGCACCAACGACGGCCAGCCTCAATTCGTACTTAACCGAATCTATGAGATTATGAGGGAGAATGGTTTGAAGAACCTCTCTCGGGTAGGCCTCTACGGATTGACCTACAAGGAGAATGTTGACGATATCCGTGAGAGTCCTACATTACAACTGCTTGAATGTCAGGAAAGGCATTTGGCCGAGCCATTGAAGTGTTACGACCCTTTCTTTGAAGACAGGCGTATTGTGGTTAATCAGGTTTTCGATTTTGCCCAGTTCCTCGATGAGGTGGATTTGGTTGTCATAATGGTCAAGCACGACCACCTGTTGGTGAATTGGGATAAACTGAAAGGGAAAATAATATTGGACTGCCATAATGTTTGTCCACTTGAAGGCACGTATCACATATAAAGGCAATGAACGTATCGCACGTTCAATTGTTAATAAACGTTTCTGTGCTTTTGCCATTATCCTCCTCTGTCTATATCCCTTTCAAACCTCTGTTTTTTACGGATTTTCTCCGCTTTTCCTTTCTTCCAATTACGTCGTTCCTCCTCTTGTTAATTACTTTTCCCCTCTCTTTTTCTCCATTCGCTGTAGTCTCTATTTGACCCATTGTTAAAATTGGTGATTCTTTTCTTCCTCTTAAATATTCCAAAATATCGAATAACGATATATTTGTTCCCACAAACGGCAACTTTTGTCTTAATGAGACTTAACAAGTGTCTCCAACGAATAAATAATCATCACCTTGCGATTTTCTTCCTTCTTTGCTTGCATATATAAGAAAAAAGTATTACATTTGCATAATGGATTTTTATCCACAAACCTATAGGTGAAACTTCAGGGTTTTCACCTTTTGGTCTATATAATGACGAATGTTTGTTAGTTGTTTTTAGCAAGAGTGATGCGCTTTTTGTTAAACGATGCTAACCGTTCGTAATCTTCTAAACCTATAACCTTTGTGCAAAAGTGGGTCGATTTTTTTGTGCTGCGAAAGAAAGTCTCTTGTACTGACATAACAACAGAAAACTTTGAGAAATGGAAAAAATAAGAGTGACATCTGCCGAATATGTGGGCAATAATACTGTTCTCTGTTGTCATGGGAAATGTTGTCTGGGGTGATGATTGGGATTTGATATTCCCTGTTGAATCCCTTTACAAAGGGGTCCTAATATAATAATTTGAATTTATTTTTTTATTGTCTAACTAAAACTTTACTACAATGAAGAAAAGTATTACACTTCTTCTGGCGGTATTGCTGGCTTTATTGCTGCATGTGCCGCAAGTAATGGCACAAGAGACCTGTACCGTCGCGGATGGTACAGTGACCGAAGAACACGTGCCAATTTATGGCTGGTATGCGGATACGTATGGTTGCCATACCCAGTTTATCTTTCCTGCCAGTATGTTGGAGGAATACATGTTCCCAGGTTCTGCGATTAGCAAATTGC
The DNA here is from genome assembly GCA_045600865.1 of Candidatus Aphodosoma sp. Lineage (GTDB taxonomy): Bacteria > Bacteroidota > Bacteroidia > Bacteroidales > Paludibacteraceae > Aphodosoma. Next base: position 9,362 of record JAZRYS010000059.1, on the reverse strand, counting down.
AGTTCTATTCCACTGCTCAAAGTGTGAGTCTTTCTGCTACTTGGTCTGTGAAGATTGGATATAGTCCTTATGCGGCTTATCCTTCTTTGGATTTTCTGCCAACTACAGAACTACAGCAGGTCTATACTGGCACTTTGGGTGTCTCGGGCGGTATAATGACTGTCCAGTTCAGCAGTGACTTTATCTACAATGGCGGCAATGTCGTTGTTGACTTCGTTGTTACTGATGATGGTAACTATTCTCGTGCTTACTTTAATGGCATTACTTCTCAGGCTGCCAGCTTGAATAGTTCTGGTTATGGTGCTTCACAGTACAATTTCCTCCCTAAGACCACCTTTACTTTCGTTCAAGGCGAGGAGCCTGCTTGCTGGAAAGCTAAAAACCTTTCCGCTGAAAACATCACTTCTAATTCCGCAGTCCTTGTTTGGGAAGATGGTCGCAAATCCGATGGCTGGTATGTTGAGTATCGTGTAGCAGGTGATTCTGCTTCCGTGGTTTCTATCCCTGATTATATCGAGGAGACCACTTACACCCTCACTGGCTTGAATCCAAACACCGCTTATGAGTTCAGAATAATTTCTGATTGTGGTGGCGACCCAAGTGATTGGGCTCCTTGGACTTCTTTCCGTACTGCTTGTGGTGCTGTCTCGCAACTTCCTTTCACTGAGGGCTTCGAGAATGTCGCTACAGGCTCTTCTTACGAATTGCCTTTCTGCTGGGAACGTTTTAACGATGCATCTTCTACGGATGCTTATGTCAAGGGCTGCCCTTACGTTTATTCTTCTGCCAGTTATGCTCATGCTGGCACTGGACTTCTCTATTTCTACACTACGACCTCTTCTTCATACGCAGACCATCAGATGGCTGTCTTGCCAGAGATTGATGTCAATGCCCATCCAATGAACACTCTCCGTATGAGGTTCTGGGCTAAGAGAAGCACTACTTCTTCTAACGCAGATGCTCCGATGATTATCGGTGTGATGTCTGACCCTGCCGACTTTAGCACTTTCGTGCCTGTAGAAACTGTGCTTGTCAGCAACACTGACGATCAGGAGTTCACCGTTTATTTCACTGACTACGTTGGTGGCGGTTCTTATCCTGCCATCCGTCTCGATCGTCAGAGCGCTATATGCTACTGCTATGTCGATGACATTACCATCGACCTTACTCCAAATTGTCTCAGACCAACCGATGTCACGCTTTCTGACTTTACCGCAAATAGCGTCTCTGTTTCATGGACTGCAGGCAAGGACGAGACCGCTTGGAATATCGACTATAAAGCAGTCAATGATTCTGACGCTACATGGACAACGGTTCCTGTAACCGCTTCTCCATACACTCTCGGCAACCTCACTCCTAACACTGCTTACGAGTTGCGTATGCAGTCAAATTGTGGTGGTGAGACAAGTGAGTGGACAAATCCTGTACAGTTCAAGACTCCATGTCTTTCTATCCCTACGGCATCACTCCCTTATACTGAGGACTTCGAGTCATACAGGGATACTGTGTATGATGCAAATGGCGTTGCCCCTGACTGCTGGGATGTTTCGGCTACTGGCTCAATCATTCCTCATGTGATTGGTCAAGGCTCGTATTGGTACAAACATAGTGGCACCAAGGCTTTGACATTCTATGGTTCAGGCACTTGCTACGCTGTGCTCCCTCTATTTGAGAATGCGCTTAACACATTGCAGATATCTTTCTGGAAACAGATGGAAAGTGCTTCTTCGGGAACTTTGACGTTGGGATATATCTCTGCCAACGACGTGAATATGAACACATTCACTGCGATTGAAACCGTACCTTCAAACGCTTCGTCAATGGTGTACTATGAGAGACTGCTCAATAACCTTCCTGATTCAGCTAACCGTCTGGTATTTAAGTGGTATTACTCAAGTCAGTACTCATGCTGCATCGACGATATAACCGTTTCCGAACTTCCAGATTGCATCAAGCCATCTGATCTTGCGGTTGATACGGTAACTGAAACCTCTGCAACCTTGAGTTGGACAAATGGTGGTATGGAGACAGCTTGGAACATTAGGTACCGTCTGGCAGGTGATACTGTATGGACAAACACTGTTGCTGCTTCCTCTAACCCATTCACGCTTACTGGCTTGACTGCCAACACTCGTTATGAGTATCAGGTTCAGGCTGATTGTGGCGATACGCAGAGTGAATGGTCTCTTGCTACCGCTTCGTTCAAGACTGCTTGCGGAATAGTAACCATCTCTGCACAGCAATATTTCTCTGAGGATTTCAACAGCCTGACTTCCGGCATTCCTGATTGCTGGGACAATGCTGATGGAACAACTACAAGTGCAAGTTATAAGTGGAGTTATTATTCTTCTGGCCGTACAGGCCGCTGTGTAAGGTTTAACTCGTACAGCAATTCCAGCGGTAAAACCAACATGCTGAAGACTCCTGTCATCAGCCTTCCTGCTGAGCCTGCACTTCTTTCTTTCGCATACAAGAATCCTACAGGTGGCGATTTCTCAGTCTTTATCTCTACTGATGGTGGCGAGACTTATACCACTGCCCTCAAGACAGGAATGACCGGTAAGACATCTTGGACTGACGTAGAATTGTCGTTGGCTGATTATGCCGGCGAGAGCAATGTAGTCATTGTATTCCAGGGTACTTCGAATTGGGGAAGTGGTAACGCATATATTGACCTCGACGATGTCCAGGTAATGGTTGAGCCTACTTGCTACCCTGTTGCTTCTTTATCTACTTCTGGCGTTGGCCGTCGTGAGTTCACTGTTTCTTGGACTCCTAATTCTGCCCATGCTGAGAACGTTCACGGCTATCAGTTGGTTATCGACACTGTCGCATTGAACGATTCAGCACTTGTCGCAGCAACTCCTATCTCTTTGGATACCACTGCTCGCAAGTTCACAGGTCTCTACCGCAACACAACTTACCATGTCTATGTTCGCACGAATTGCGGTGTTGACGATGGCTTTGGCGCTTGGACTTCTGTTGCTGTCAAGACAAACGCTGCTCCTGCAACCCCTTGTCCTCAGTTGACAAACTTCAGGGTTGATTCTATAACCGCTAATGCTGCCAAGTTCACTTGGAATGCATCTACTGCCGACTATGTAGGTGATTACAACCTCCATATCTCGACAACCGAGATGACAGATTCCATGCTCAACGCGCTTGATTCATACACCTATACTGGTGCAGACAATTCGTATTATCCAACAGACCTTGCTGAGTTGACCCAGTATTATGCTTACGTTCGCGTTAATTGTACTGATGGTGACGTTGACGATGGCGCTTCTGTTTGGTCGATGGTTCAGTTCAAGACTAATTCGTCTTGCCCTGCTCCTGAGTCAGTTGCAATCGACAGCGTTGAGAAATACTCGATGCGTGTCAATTGGGTGATGCCAGCCGCTATGGTTGACTCGTCTTCAACATACACTTACGATGTTGAGGTTCGCGACTCGAACGATGTGGTTGTCTATACCTCCACAAACCTTGCTCCGCTCACACGCAGCATCAAGGTGGACGGCCTCATGCGCAACACATTATATAATGTATATGTACGCACCAACTGTGGTGAGGGTACTTCTCCTTGGAAGATGGCTTCTGCCACTACCAAGATGATCCCTGGCACTTGCACTATCATCGCTGAGGGTACATCTACAAGTAGCTACGTTCCAGTTTATGGTTCTTGGTGTGACGATCCTCAGAAGGTACAGATGATTTATCCTGCATCTATGCTTGATGCTATACTTGGCAAGAGCTTGAACCAGATGAAGTTCTTCGTTTCTTCTGGTAGCAATGCTAACAATTGGGACACTAAGACCTTCTATGTGAAGATGGGCAGTGTTTCTCAGTCTGATTTCTCTAATGGCTTCATTTCTGACACTTATGCTACACTTGTATATTCAGGTTACCTGACAGCTAATACTACTGATGGAATGTTGATAAACTTCTCCACTCCATTTACTTACACTGGTGGTGATCTCTTTATTCAGTTTGAATTGCCAACCGATGCTTCAGGCTACTCTTCTGTAAGCTTCTATGGTATCACCCACGCAGGCGGTGCCTGCTATGCATACGGTGACTATGCTACTAAGACTCCTTCTGTAACCAATTTTTTGCCAAAGGTTGACTTCAACATCTGCGAGCCTGGCGATCCATGTCCAGCACTTAAGGATGCTCCTGTATCTTCAGACCGCACTCACAACTCTGCACGTCTGACTTGGGCTCCTGCTACAGGCGACTGGGCTAACACCTACGAAATCTACTATGACACTGTTCCAATGAATGACTCAGTAGAAGTAGTGCCTACAGCTACAGGCATCGACACTCTCTCTTACGTTGCTACAGGTCTTGCAAGCGGTAAGATTTATTACGCTTACGTCCGCGTTAAGTGCGACAAGGGCATCTACGATGACGGCATCTCAGGATGGTCTCCTGTATGCAGATTCGAGACTGAACTCCCTTGCCTCCGTCCTTCAGACTTTGATGTAAACCGCAACACCATTACTTCAAACTCTGCTGACCTCACTTGGCGTGAGAATAATGGTGCTATAGCTTGGGACATCGAGGTGTCTAAGGCTATTGAAACTGAAGATGGCGTTGAGTATGATACTGTAGTGATCCGTGTTACTGATACTGAAGTTACCTACGACACTCTCGACACTACTGGCTCTACCGTCAACTACACTCTCACTAACCTTGACGCTTATACAAACTACTCTCTCCGCGTAAGGTCACAGTGCGAGGCTCTCTCTCAGTGGGGCTACGATGTTGTGACATTCCGTACATTGCGCAACAACACTGACATTGACTCTATCAAGATCAATACTTCTTATCCACTTCCAGTGATTTCTTCAACCCGTAATGGCGACGATTTCGATATAGTCCTCCGTGCTGATGCATCTTTGGATAATGTACGTCTCAATGTTTATAAGCACGACAGCTATGCTACAGTCAAGGTTAATGGAAATACCCATAGTGATTGGACTGGCATCCAGTTCAACGACACTACTCCTGTAGTCTTCACTGTAATCGCTCAGGATACCAACGTTCGTAAGAATTATAACGTATTTGTTCACCACGAGACTTGCGCTACTCCATACAACATTGCAGCAACCAACGTTGGCCGTCGCAATGCAACAATGATTTGGAACATTGGTGCAACCGGTTCTCAGAACTATGACTACGTTCTTTCTTACTCGCCACTTGCGGACCCTGCAACAGGAACCGTTCAGCAGTTCTCTGACTCTATGAAGACCCTTGACATAGTTGTTGAGCGTGATACTACGTGCTACTTCTATCTCCGTCACAACTGTGGCGATGAGCAGAGCGCATGGATTTCAACTTCATTCCATTCTATGCCTCTCAGTGGCGAAGGCGAAGCTGTTGTTGGCAATAATAATAGCACAGCTACTGACATCCCATCAAGTTGTTACTACAATTATGGTACCTCTATCCAGCTTTATACATCTGATGAGATTGGTATTACTGCTCCTTTCTCTTCAATTTCTTATGAGTACACCTATAGTAGTCCTTCTACAAGAACAGTCAAGATATATCTTGTCGAGACAGACGAAACTTCATTGTCCAACATAACAACATGGCCTTTGGTTTCAGAAAGCAACAAGGTATTCGACGGTACGGTTACCTACTCTAATGGATGGAATGAGATTCAATTCTCTCAGCCATACTCTTACAGTGGTAGGAACCTTATTGTAGTCTATGACGACAATACGGGTAGTTACGATGGTTCTGGTAGGAATTTCAGGACTTATCAATGCAATGCAAATCAAACATATTATCTGAATAGTGATGGTACTAACAAGGATCCTATAACGATGACTTCTTTCAACGGTATGAATCCTTTGTCTAACAAGAATCATATTAAGTTAGCATACAGTTTCAGTGCTGAGGCTTGTCCAGAAGTTGAGGACATCACTGTTACCGACTATCAGGCAACTGAGGTTACCCTCGAGTGGACCTCTAATGCTGACTATCCTGGAACTTACGACCTCTACGTTTCTGAGGAACCAGTTGAGGACTTCGATTCTATCGTTCCTACAATGACTGTCGCTACGACTTCAGCAACTGTCACTGGCTTGACTCCAACTACTCACTATTATGTATATGTTCGCACTAACTGCGAACGTGGTGATGGTAACTCTAATTGGGTTGAAAGTGAGTTCACTACTCAGGCTAACTGCTATGCTCCATTGTCAATCGTTGCTGCCGTTACAGGCAAGCAGACTGCTCACGTAGCATGGGTTCCTGGTACAGACGCTCAGGCAAACAACTTTGCTTACGTTCTCTCTACAACTCCAGTAGAGGTGGATTCTCTTGACATGGTGACCCCAACTGCTCAGGGTATTACTGCTGACAATGTTGACCTCAATGGCCTTGCTTCTGCAACCCACTACTACTTCTATGTTCACAACGATTGTGGCGTGAAGGGTGGTTCTCCATGGATCGGCACTGAGTTCACTACTCCAGCATTCCAGCCACAGGTTATCAACCTTGAGGTGAGCGACATTACGTACAACACATTCGTTGCTTCTTGGGAGCGCGACTCTGTAAACTTCGGTTCTGAGACTGAATGGCAAATCGCTTGGGCTCCTGTTGGCGAGACTCCTGCAAATTGGACTAACGTGACAGAGACAAGCCGCATGATCTTCGGTCTTGCTGCTGAGACAGAATATGTATTCTATGTACGTCCATTCGAGAATGGCAATCCTGGCGACCAGGCTACAGCAAACGTAACTACTCTTGCTAATCCAGGTGCTTGCATTACTTTCTTTGATGGTACAGCTACTACAACTTCTGCTCCATTCTATGTTTATTACTTCGATGAATATACTAAGTGTAATACTATTTTGCCTGCAAGCACTCTTTCAGGTGTGGCTGGTCGTGACATCTTAAGTATGTCCTTCTATATTCAATCTGGTAATGGGAATGCAAATGACGCTAATGTAGAGGTTTATCTCATGGAGGTTGATCAGTCAACTGTTTCAACTCCTATTGACGTGACAACTGCAACTTTGGTTTATCAAGGAAATCTTGACTTCTCTAATGCAGGTGCTCTCGAAATTCCTTTCATTGCTCCATTCCATTACAATGGTGGAAATCTTTTGATTGCTACGCAGAACACTACTAACCCTGGTTATGCTTCTATTAACTTCTATGGTCAGAATGGTGTTGGTTCATACGGTAGAGGTAATAGCAGTAGTAGTTTAAGTGCTGTGACATCATTCAATTCGACTGGTGCTTTCGCTCCTAAGACCACATTCTGCTTTATTGCTGAAGCTTGCTCTGCTCCTAAGGCTGTTGCGGCAAACAACATAACTGCTACTTCTGCTGACATCACTTGGCGTCCAGGTGGTGCTGAGACTGAGTGGGAGTATGTATATGCTTATGCTCCAATGACTGACGATGAGCTTGCTGCTGCTACTGCAACTACTGTTGCTTATCCAGCCGTTGCTCTCGCTAACCTCAATATCGACGCTGACGTATATGTATATGTACGCTCGAAGTGTGGCGAGAACGACTACAGCACATGGACAATGAAGCAGTTCCGTACAATCGAGTCTTGCTCGGCTCCTATCTATCCTTACGGATTCACTGTCGCTGACAACCAGATGACAATGACTGTAATCAAGGGTCAGCATGGCGAGCCTATGAACTACACTTACGAGTACTGGATGGTCGGCTCAACCGACACAATGACAGTCACTGGCTCTGACACAGTAGTTGTTACTGGTCTTGAGGCTGGCACTTACACATTCCGTGCTAAGGCTACTTGCCAGACCGAGACTCCTGACGGTGTATCTCGTTGGACTAACGGTAACAACGTAATCGTATGTGGCGTTTACTATATCAGCGATACCAAGAATTATGTTCAGGACTTCGAGGGTATCAGTAGCGTAGCAGAAGCTTGTATGACCGTTGATGGTGATTATCAAGATCCTTATGTTTACGACTATAGTTATTCTGCACATAGCGGTAGCAAAATGCTCTATTTCTACAATTACTATTCCGACTATGGCTATGAGTCGTTTGCTGCAATGCCTAAGTTCAATGGCAATGAGGAAATCTTCCTCTCATTCTACTACAAGAACCAGAGCACTTCAGCATCTTACGGTCAGTTCATCTATGGTTACCAGACTGCTGACGGCACATTCTACCCAGTAGAGGCTCTTGACAGAAAGTCATCTTACACTCAGGTTCGTCGTTCTTTGAACGAGTTGCCTGACTCTGCCGTAAATGTTGCACTCAAGTTTGCTAATGGTTACTATTATGGCTACCTCGATGATATCCGCGTTGCAGTTCAGCGTGAATCAACTATCAACGATACCCTCGCTGGCATTGACACACGTTACGACAAGAACGGATTCAGCATCTATCGCTCAAGCTTCAAGGCTGGCCAGACTGATACGGTATTGACTCGTCTCGTCCAGAACGGCATTGTCGATTCTATGTACACTCTGAACCTCCACCTTGGTTCGCTCACCCGCGACACATTGCGTGACACTGTTTGCCCTAACGTTCCTTACACATTCTACACCAAGACTATCGACAACCCAAGAACAGGTTGGTATTACGATACTCTTGCCACAGGAGCCGGCAACAATGTAATCCACGCTCTCCGTCTGACAGTACTCGATGCAACTGACACAGTTTCCGAGGTCCAGACAGTATGCGGAAGCAGCTACACTTGGCGTGGCCGCGAGCTTACGGAATCTGGCGTTTACTATGACACAGTTCGCTATGCTCAAGGTTGCGACCAGACTATCTACAAGCTGACACTCACTGTCAACCCTGCTTATTATATTGAAGAAACTCATGCAATTTGCGAGGGCTCTTCATACAATTGGCATGGCCGTGATCTCACCGAGACTGGTGTTTATTATGATTCACTCCAGACAGTTGCAGGTTGCGATTCAATCTTCGAGTTGACCCTCACAGTCAACCCTACATATCTCATTACAGAGGACACGACAATCTATCGTTCACAGTTGCCACTCATCTGGAACGCTAAGAGATTGTATGAGGCAGGTACTTATTATGACACCCTGACTTCCGCTACTGGCTGTGACTCAATCGTTGAGTTGACATTGAATGTTGCTAACTATCCAGCAGTTGAGAATCTTGCTGCGACAAACATTCTCAACAAGACATTCACGGCAACATGGACTAAGCACCAGTATGGCAATGAGGCAAGATGGAAGGTAGTCGTCACACGCGCATCTGACTCGGTTGACGTATTCACAAGAAATGCGACATCGACAACATGTGCCGTTTCAGGCCTGGCGGGAGGTACTGACTACATCCTGACAGTCTATCCAGCTATTGGTACGGCACTAGGCGATCCTGCC
>JAZRYS010000058.1:0-20302 GCA_045600865.1 Candidatus Aphodosoma sp. | reverse complement strand
ATAGAAATAAATGGCTTTATCAATAGCCTCCTTCGCTTCCTCCAGACTATGGAACTTCTTTCCTTTCAGCAGCTCGTTCTTGATAGTATTGTTGAGCCTTTCGGCCTGGGCATTGTCCTTAGGGTTACCGCTCTCGGTCATGCTGATAGCTATTCCGTATTCTTTCAACAGGTTAGTATATGCGAAACTCGCATATTGGCATCCCCTGTCTGAATGGTGTATCAGCATTTTAGCCTGTTCCGGAGTGATTCTGCCAAGTGCCTGGCGGAGTGCCTCCAGCGGCCCTTCGGTTGACAAAGTCTCACAGAGACAATATCCTACAATCTCTTTCGTGTACGAATCCATCAGAAGAGACAGGTAGGCAAACCTTTCCTTGCTGCCACCGCTCAGTCCCCACAGAACTATGTATGTTATGTCCGCAACCCATATCTGGTTAGGCCGTGTAGGGATCACATCCTTGACCTGATTGGGGTATGTAGGCAGGTTGTGCCTTGAGTCTGTTGTGCGTGGCTTGCGTCGCTCATTCCTGAGTTTCAGCTTGTATTTGTCCGCTATCGCATAGAACTTGTCTCTGCCTATCTGCAAGCTGTCTGTCTTGCTGCAATACATTTCCCATATCTTGGCAATCCCAATCCCAGGATCTTGCTCACGCATGTCCAGTATGTACTCAACAATCACATCTTCAATCGCTTGCCAGGTGAATCCATCCACGTGTGGCCTGTAGTAGGATTGCTTGCTGAATCCTGCGAAGCCGCACAGCAAGGACACTCTACGCTCCTCTCCGCTATCGACTATGGTTCTGACGGTCTGGTGCCAGCTTTTTTTTTAATCGGAATGTTGAAGTTCCTTTCTGCAATATCGACCATCGTTTCGAGAAACCTTACGTGCAACTCTGATTTCGACAGTTCGGCACGCAATTTCTTGTTCTCTTTCTCAAGAGCCTTAATGTGCTCTGCGTCTGCTAATTTGCTCATATCTACTTCCCGCTCGTATGCGGCTTTGATCTCGTCTGCAAATTTAGCAATATTTTCTCTGACTGTCCTACGATTTACACCAAATCTTTCAGCGATTGTGTTAATCCTCTGACATTCAGTGTAACGTAACCGGTAGAACTCCTGACGCTGTTCAGGAGTGATGGCAGGTGATTTCTTCTGTTTCCTGCCTTTTTGATTGTTTTCTAACTCCATTTGTTAAAAAGTTTGGAGTCAACTTTTTTCAGTATAAGACAAAGTTCTTTCTCATTAGTCCATTCTGCTCTTAATGTAGATTTTAGAATGAATGCGTCAAGATGAAATGTTGGAATGGCTGAACCACGTTTTTCAAGATCAAGGCAAATACGGTCTATGCCTTCGCCGAATTCCTTTACATACTTATATGCTTTCAAATATTGTGCTATCTTAGGATTACGGGAAAAATGAGTATGTCTGATATTATCTGCACGCACAAGTCCAGGCAAAGAACCAGGAGTCTCGAAAACTATGCGGTCATCGAACATCTTAATTTGAATTTCCGTTCCTTTAATGCAATAATCTCTATGGCAGCAACTATTGACCGTCATCTCTTGTATAGCAAACTTAGGATAGTTGCGATTGGTAACGAAACGACCATCATTACCTAAAAACGAATGCTCACGAACTTGGGTTTCAAGATAGTCTATTGTCTTTCGAACTTGTTGCAGAATAGTGCCCTCAAAAATCACATCCTTTATGACGTTCATCTCTGTACCTACTTTCTCGTCAACACCTTCATATCGGATAAAGCGTGTACGAGCACGAGGAAAGAATTTCTGAGGATATTTTCCGAATAGCAATATGCAAGCGTTGCTGACCTTCTCCTTGCCATCAACAACCTGAACGAATTCGTTGTTTTCCCGAAGATATTCGTATGCGCTTTTGCCATAGCCAATTGTGTGAACGTAATCCTCCACAGCATTCATATCAATATCATCTGTAGTGGCATTATACGCTGGCTCGTCTTCGAAATAGCGTTCCCCTTTGTCGTATAATAATTGCAACCGCTCGTCAAAGTTCAGTTTCTTGCTTTTATCGCCTACCCGCATAAAAGCCTCATCCTGTTGATTTGTATGCAAACGGCTACTGGCTGGGATATGCATCAAGAGGATATGGTTGTCATGTCCATCGAAATCTATGCAAGACAGATATTCTGCTCTGATTTTCACAGACGGTAGGCAATAGTCGTATGGAACTCGCAACAGTTCATTGAGTTGGTCAGTATGTTGGTCAACGCCCTCAATTCTACGCATCTTATCAGAAATACCAATAGCCAATATACCGCCATCAGCCAGCCATCGCATCTGCTTTGCCCAGTCAACCTTTGTCCTATGCTCCAATGCCTTGGCATGGCGGAATCCTGCAAGAGGCTCTGTAAAAAGGAATATGCTGCAAGTTCCATTACGTATGTATTCGCTGTCCTGAATCATTGTGCCGTTCTTCTTGCGATATCCCTTACGGGCATGAGCTAAAAGCTGCAGTGGCTTCTCGTCCATACAGACAACAGGATATCGCTCGTCGTATGGGCGGCTATATACTTCCAGCACATCCTCCATGCAGGCGGCAAAATCTGCACTCTGCTCCTTGGGGATGCACCACTCCTCTACAAGGTGTGGCTTGAGGGAATTCTCTTTCAGGACTTTCCCTACGGTGGTATGGCTGATACTGTCTATGTAATTCATCTGTACCATTCTTTCGGATAACAGACTCAGCGTCCATCTGCAATATCCCTCTGGGGGATTATGGCAGGCCAAGGCAATCAGGTGTGCCTCGGTCTCACCTGTGATTTTGCTTTCCACGGGAGGCGTTTTGCGTTTCTTGCGATATATGCATTCTATGCCATTGGCTCTATATTCTTTCTGGATTCTGTTGACAGTCTGTTTTGTCGTGTCGAACAAGTCTGCCAACTCGCTTGGGGTGTATTGATTCTCACCTTCGCTGTCGCTTTTGAGTAAGATATGCGCACGTCGTATCGTCCGGGCAGAGGCTGTACCCTTGGAGATTATCAAGTTCAGCATATCCCGATCTTCGGGAGAGAGTGTCATGATGATTTTCTGTCTTGCCATAGTTGAAAACAACTCTTTGATTTTCAACCACAAAGATACAAAAAATATTTGACATACACAAATTTAAATCATTTATTTTTAAACAATTAAACTGTTTTTTACTTGACAACAAGTGCCCGGATTGATTGCTTGAAAATCGAACTTTTCAGTCACTTTTTAGACTTTACAGACTACTAGTGTCCATTATGCCAATTTTTCAGAACAAGACGAATGATAGATAGTTAGATAAAAAGGGCATCCATCATTGGATGCCCTTCTCAAATTAGGATTATTATCAGTTACTTCACTAGCAACTTTTCTGTGTAGATTTCGTACGAGCGAGTTATTATGCGAACATAATATAGTCCTTCTGCTTCAAGGCCTTCAACCTCAATTGGATAAGTGCTTGGAACAAAACGGCTAACAACTTGGCCAAAGTTATTGAGAATTTCAACAACCTCAATCTCACCGAACTCACCATATATATAAGCCACCATACCAAGAGCAACAGGATTTGGCACCACATCAACTTGCACTGCGCTGATGTTTTCCACGTCACTACCAACTGACAAATGGAGAATAGCGATAGAGTCACAACCATCAGCACTTGGCATAGTGTCTCTGTAGTCCCCTGGTTTAGTGTAAGTATTGTCATGCCACTCGTATGACTCGCCATTGACAATCGTTACATACTCATCACCATACTTTGTCGCAATATACGTCAAGTGAACATTTGTCACAGAATCGCACATTGCGTACGTCTTGCTACTGATAGAAATCACAGTGTCTTTAGTGACAGTCAAATCATTGATGCTATAGCCGGAGTACAAATGTCCTTCACAAGCAATATCATAAACATCGCCGACAAGGATATCATCAATAGTTACGACTATCGTTTCTGTGACATAACAACCAATATTTGCGACATAATAAGTGCGAGAATATGTACCTGCAGTAGTTATTAAGGTATCGCGGAATAAATAAGAGCCACCTGCACAAATAGAAATATCATTGCTGATATTACCTCCCACAACGGTAAGAATAAGCGTGGAAGTCAAGTCGCATCCATACGAACCTTCACCAGTCCAAGTATATGTACCTGCTGTATTGTAAGTCTGACCATGCCATACATAACTTGTACCGTAGCATATCGTTTCTGTAACCGTATCGTGTGCTGCAACAACATAAAGATGAAGAACAGTTGTATCAAGACAACCACGAGTTGTAGTGCCATAAGCCATATAATCACCTGCAATAGTGATTTGTTGACCATTGAACGAATAGACATCTCCTTCACAGATTGTGTCGAACAAATCCACATAAGAATTCTCAACAGTCAGGTTTAACGTAACCATCATTGTGTCACAGCCTTCTGAAGATTGGAATGTGCGGAAATAGCTGCGTGACGATGGACTAGGAATGTTAAACAAATCTGTTACGTACGGAACACCTGCACATACTGTATCATAATAAGTAATACTGATCTGTGGCGACATAAATACATTTGCGGTAACAATGGTATCAGGAGCAGCAGATCCGCTAGGCTTGATACGAGTGAATGTATTGTCACCATCGGTCATTTGGCCAGCAGGAATGTTGAATCCATGGTCAACAAATGGAGTGTTATGACATACAGTATCATAATATGTATTACCTGATACTAGTTGCAATACGCATATATTATCGATAGATGCACAGGCATTATTTGAATATGCACTTACATAAGCGAATGCAATTCGTGCGCCAACAGGTATGTCAAGAATATTTGCAGTATATGATGCCAAAGCTGTAGTTTTAGGTGTTGAGAACACAGGAACGAAAGTACTCATCACTGAAGGATTGGTAATATATCCAACCTGAATAGTTCCTGACAAACTTACATTTTCCACGCGCGATGCGAAAGAAACTTGTGCATTAGCAACATCTCCAAAGTCAGGCAATACAAATACCATATTCTGACTACTGCTTGAATACATATACAAACATGAATGTCCATCAGATATATAAGCAGTATTCCTGCCTCCGATATAGTTTGGACGAACGCTTGAAGATGTTGATGCTCCATGAGCATGCCAACAGATATCATCAATCATGCCAACAGTGTAGGTCGATGGAAGTTCTTCAAAACTTTCAGTATAAGGCAATGATACTATTCCACAAACTGTACGGAATGAAACTGAAGTCAGATTAGATTCATCTCCTTCACCGCAGATAGCCTTTGCATAGAATACATAACCCGTCGAAGCAGACAAGCCCTCCACAGTAACAGAATTCTGATTTACAAGAGTATCCATTATAATGGCATCATCAAAAGAGCCTGTGCTTATCGCATAGACGATTGTATCAATATTGGCAATATTATTGATATTGAACGTAGCAGAAGTTTGTGTGGTTGCACTAACAATAACTGATGGCTGAGGACACGTCAAAGCAGCGATATGGATATTGTCAATTGCAAACGGTGGATTGGAGCCATTCCCCATATCATTTATCCAACATATAACAAGTTGGTAGTTACCAATTGCAGGAACTGTGAATGTACCAAATTCCGACATCCAGTCTGAACTACGATTCAATCCATAACCGGAAGTAAAACTTAGGTCAAGAGGAATGGAACCAGTAGGACCAGATGACGCATCATTTGCGAATGGAATACCTGAAACTGGTATGATATTATCTGGTACAAGAAGTACACGTCCATAATCAAACTTATTGGTACTGCCTTCGCCGTTACAATTCCAATCGTATGAATACTCGTACATACCAGCAGGTAGTTGTAATAAACGTGTTGCGTATGAATAAGACGTACGTGAATTATCGTATGCATAACTATCTCCGCTATTATTTGAAATGTAGAGAGAATTACCTGTCACTGAAGTAGCATTGCCAATAAAGAATTTGTTGACCTGTGAGCCATTAATCATATTCCACTGGTTATTTTCAGTTGAGTTTTCAAAATCACACACATAAGGAAGTGGAGCAAGAGCTGCTGTAGTAGCAAAATTAACCGTTGCCCAATTAGATGTGTCACCAACAGAGCATATCGATCGAATCTTAAATGTATAGTTTGTAGATTGGCTCAGATTATTGAATACCATTGTATCTCCAGTCGTGAAGCCATTACCCACTAAAGTAGAACCTACAATCAGATTCCACTCTGTATTTATTGCATCTGGAGCAGATACCCATGCTACGGTAGCTGTAACATCTGTAGGAATACCTACTACGGCAATGTTTTGCGGTTCGAAACAATCACTTGCATGAGTAATTGCAGTAACTGGATTAGTCCATGCCGTTGAATCACCAGAATTACAGATTGCACATACCCAGATTCGATAAGCAGTTGATGGTGTCAGACCAGAAATAACAGCAGTTCCATTTGTCGAGTGAACACTTGCCACTGTATCTGCAACACTAATGGTAGAAGCAAGAGGTCCATAAGCAACTAAGACCTCATCATATAAAGGTCTAGTTTGAACAGATACTACAATGGTGGTGGCTGTAGTAGTAACGACAGTAGGATCGTTATCGATATTACGGCAGACATCTCCAGGGATTATTTGGATGTCATCAATGAATATAGCTCCAGAACCATTATTGGCAATAGCATAGAACTGGAGCATGACATTGTTACCCTTGTAATTGTCAAGGTTAATCACTGCATCAATCCATGTACCTGGATCAGAACTACTCGTAACACCTTGTGCTGCATATTGACCAATTGTTGAGAATGTCTGACCTCCGTCGTCCGATATTTTCACAAGGAAGTCACCACAGTCTGCACTATTCGAATATTTGAAAAGCAACTCTGTACCAGCAACATTAGGCAATGCTATCAATGGAGTGTTTATCAATGCCGTACCATTCTGTACATAGCTGTTGTACATACGGAGCATATTATTGTTATTGAAATTGTAAACACCCCAGATAAATGATGGATCGTAAATAGTTGAAGAGGATGTAGAAGTTGAATTGTCCCAGCAGTCTATGATAATACCTGCATCGTATGTATCAAAGTTTTCGTACCAAGGCGCAGTGATAGTTACACATGCAGTACGTACCGACAATGGCACTGTGAAATAGGATGTGTCGTTTGTACCACATATTGCAGCAATAGAAACCAGATACTGAGTCATTGGATCAAGACCTGTGAATGATACGGATGTCGTATCTACAATAGTTGTCTCTGCAAGTTGACCTGCCTTCTGAATAGAAACAATCCACTGAGTTTCAGAACCACCAGGTGTCCATGTAATGTCAATCTGGCTATCCGTCACATTAGTTTCCGTAACTCCTGTAGGCATATTACAAATGCGATTTTGAGTGACTGCAATGTTGTCAACAAACATGGCACCAGAGCCAAAACTTGCATTCGCACTGAAACGTATCATAATCGTATCACCAGCATAAGCATTCAAAGGAATTGTAACATGTGTCATTACACCAGGATCATTTTGGTTACCATTGTCAGTATTAGAAGCATAAGAATCTAAAGTTGTGAATGTAGCACCATTATCAGAAGATACTTGAAGATTTAATGGACCGCATGAAGCATTGTTCGTGTAATCGAATGCCAACTCAGAAACAGCACCTGTAGGTATTGCTATAAATGGAGTGTTGATGATTGCAGAACCACTTTGAGTGACAATGCCATTCCACATACGGATGGTATTGTTACTATTATAATTGTAAACATTCCATATACGAGGATTAGACAGCATGGATGAAGCAGTTGACATACTGTTGTCCCAGCAATCAGGAACAGTATTAGGAATCATAGCCTCAAATGTTTCAATATAAGGAAGTTCAATTACATCACAAGCAGTTTTAATCATTCCACAACTTTTCTCATACGATGTATCTGTCGCAGAGCATATTGATGCAATAGAAACAGAGTATTGAGTCTGTGCATTAAGACCAGTTATAGTTGCTGGATTGGTCGTAACAACATGTTCAATTGTATTGCCGAACATAGGAACTGCCTTGACAACCCAAGAAGAAACACCTGCATTATCTGTCCAAGCAATATCAAAACTATGTGACAAAACATTTGATACTACAACGTCAGTTGGTTTTTGACAATTTGAAGTTTCTCCAAAGGCTATATTATCGAAATATACCGTTGCATCACCTCCTACAACAAGAACAAAATGCTTTGCACCAACAAAATCCTCGTAATCTTCATCGCCAAGGATAGTAAAGTATGTAGTAAACTCTTGCCATTGTCCATGAGTCGTTATTACTTTTTGATCGACGATCTCGTATGTTTCACTATTTCCAGGATCAACCATTACTCCTATGGCGAAAGTGGTATTGTCAGCTGTTGAATATGCAT
Source organism: Candidatus Aphodosoma sp. (assembly GCA_045600865.1). Lineage (GTDB taxonomy): Bacteria > Bacteroidota > Bacteroidia > Bacteroidales > Paludibacteraceae > Aphodosoma. The sequence goes on along the minus strand of JAZRYS010000058.1, from coordinate 11,912 downwards.
AGCCATTGACCATGTATGTTTCCATAGAAGATTGAATGTTGAGTTCCGGAGAGACTGCAGCACCATCAGAAATCATCAAAGAAGCAGTACCATCATAGTGGTAAACATTAGTTCGTACTGGCCCGAAATAACCAAATGATGACCAGCAGTTGAGTGCATCTACATTTTCGAATGATTCATAATAAGGCACATCATAAGCAGAACAAGCAGTACGTACTATCTGAACATTAGCCCAGTCAGAAGTATCACCAGGAGCACAGATTGCACGGGCTGTATAATAATACTCTGTGTTAGGAGTGAGTCCTGTAATTGAGACTGGATTAGAAGTTACGACCTGACGGATATCACCCACCACAATTTCCAGCACATCTATTGGAGTAGTGCTTACTGCAATCTCCCATTCAGTAGCATCTGAAGAAGCACACTGAATAATAGTAGTATCAGAACTGGTACCAGAAGCCATGACTGAAGGAGCATCACACGTGATTTCAGAAATGCGAAGATCATCCATGGCAAATGGGAAACTTGGTGTACCAATAGAACCATTGTTGTTCCACATCACTACGAAGTTGTAAATGCCTGGATTTGCAGACATGTCAATAATACCAGTATAAGTATTCCAACCATCAGCATCACCATTTGTCAAGTTGAAATACGGCTTGTAGATTTCAGGTTCCATACGGAACATATAGTTAGGAAATGATGGAGGATAGCCATCACCTGTACCTCCAATCAGTAATTCAGATGTTGGAATTATCATTACGCTGCCAAAATCAAAATCATATTCACCACCTGTGCATTTCCATCTGAATGAAACTGAATATTTTGCAGCATTGAATTCAATGGTACGATATGCGAAACTTTGTGATGAGTTTACGACAGAATAAGTATAAGTATTATTGTCGTTTGAAACATAAAGTGACTTACTCCCAGATGAAACGCCATTCGCATCTATACCGATAACCAAATTATTGTTTCCCGTACCATTGACGAACTCCCATTTCATATTGTCGGCATCATTCTCAAAGCCAGTAATCAAAGGCAATGTTGAAGGAGTCAACGTAGTTTTAAACGAGACAGCCTTGGACCATACGCCAAACTCGTCGACATCACATTGACGACGTACATATACATTGTATGCAGTTGCCTCTGTCAGACCTGAAATATGAGCTAATTTACTCCCTGCAGGAACAGATATTGGAGTAGCAATCAGAGTATCAACAGAACCAGACAATCCATAGACATATTGCCATGCACAAGTGTCATTGATTACGATATCTGCCGAAACATCACGAACATTTGTCAAAGAAACACCCAGTTTAGGACACGATGCACCAGCAACAATAGATATGTCATCAACGGCACCATTATACCAGCCTATGTATTTGAATGCTAAAGAGACAGCATTTGCTGGAAGGTCAGCAAGACTAATATTAACCTCTGTCATTTCAGAAGCATAAGGAAGGTTCTGGAATGGCACAAACGAATTCACGTCTCCCATAGTAGTCAAATAGCCAAAAACCAATGCATCATTAAATCCTAAAGAGCCTGATGCATTTGTATAGAAGAATTTCATCTCACCAGTATGCCAATTTGCCACATTTGGAAGAACAGCAACAATCCAGTCTGTAGGCAATCCAGAAAAAGCATCGAAATAAAGAGACTGAGTTCCATCGTGAACACAGCCATAATTTCCAGTAGCATATACCGTCACCTGCGATGAAGATGTACCAACAGTCCAGCAATCAGGAATTGACGCATAATCTGTTGTCTCGAACCCTTCAATGTATGGAAGACTGACTGTACCGCATAATGTCTTGAATGAAATTGCTTTAGACCATGCACCATAAGTACTGTCGCTACATATGCGACGTACGTATGCAACGTATGCTGTCTGAGAAGAGAGACCAGTTATTTTAATAGTAGTTCCTGTAGGAACAGACATTAAAGTACCATCGTCAGCAGATGTGCCTACTGGACCATAAGAAACCTCCCATGCACATGAGTCAGAAATAACGACATCTGCACTTGAATCCTGTATGTTGGCAACAGAACCTGTTAATTTTGCACAACCATTATCAATATTGAATCCAACATTGTCAATGAAAATTGAACCCCAACTATTATTTGTATAAGCGAGGAAGCGGACATTAATGTCATATCCAGCGTAAGAAGATATATCAATCTCTACGTCATTGAATATACCTGGATCGACAGGTGAAAAAATGCCAGAAGCAGGAATTGAATAAATTGTATTATATGAAAAGCCACCATCAGTTGAAATTTGAACTTCTACATTACCACAATCTGCCACATGAGAGTGACTGAATTCAAACTTATAGTTACCTCCTGCAGCCAAACGGATGGTAGGAGAGTTCAGACATGCCTGACCAGTTTGCACAAAAGCATTATAAAGACGCACACAATTGTTGCCATTGAAATTGTAAACTGACCAAAGGTATGATGCAGTCGTAGTTGGTGTAACTGTGCCAGCTATATCCCAACATAGAGGAACATCGCCAACAACCATATTGTCGAATGAAGTTGAGTAAGGGAACACTATTGAGCAATCAGTACGGAATGGTACAGCCTTACTCCAAACGCCATAAATCGTATCACATACACGACGAACATAAGCAACATATTCTGTCATAGGATTCAGACCTGTAATGGTATGATTTATACTGTTTGTCACATCTACGATATTGCCATCATTAGGGTCAATTCCTGGTAAACCGAATGAAATCTGCCAAGAACAATTCTCTGAAACAATGAATTCAGCAGCTGTATCTGCAATAAGGCCCAAAGAAGCCTGAAGTTTTGGACAAGGAGAAGCAATATTTATTGATACATTATCCAAATAAATTGCACCGCTACCATAACTTGCATTGGCAGAGAACTTGAGGATAATGTCATTACCTGCGAATTGAGAGAGGCTTATATATTCATTGTTGAATAATCCAGGGTCAGTATTGCTTGTTCCAGCACCTTTAGAATATGTTCCAATTACTGTATATGTTTCGCCATTATCTGTAGAAACGCTTACTTTCATATCTCCACAACTTGCCGTGTGCGAATAGTCAAATTCCAAGTCATATCCTGCACCTTCAGGAAGATTGATTATTGGAGAAGTGATGCAAGCACTACCGGGCTGCACAATGGAATTATCCATACGGAGCATTTTATTGCCATTGTATGTATAAACGTTCCAAATATATGAAGGAGTGAATGCTGTTGAAGAAGATGTTGAGGCACTAATATCCCAACATTCTGGAATATTAGATTGAAGATAACTTTCGAAATTCTCCTCATACGGAATAACTGCTTTACGACAAGGTGTCTTGAATGAATATGAGAATTTCACTGCATCAGACCTGTCAGTAGCCGAACACACAGCGTAAATGCGTGCTGTAAGAGAATATGTTGTATTGGCATCAAGACCTGAAATCATAAAATTGTTCCCAGTTACTTCAACTGAGTCTGATGCAACAGTCGGATTGCCTTTCTTGAGAGTATAGGCCACAGCATACGAAGCAGGATTGCTTGCACTCTGTTGCCAAGAAAGAGTGACAGAAGAGTCACTCAACTCAGAAACGTTAAGACCATCTGGTTTTATGCATGTAGGGGCACGACGTACTTCAACGTCATCGAAATAAGTCGAAGCACCATATTTTGAATCGCCTTCAATTATCAAATATACAGTACCCGTAAGAGTGATTGGATATACATAGTTATACCATCCATTGCCTGCCTCCACTGGTGGATTTTGTGGAGAGCGGTTGATAAATCCAAGGTCAACTGCATTTGAGCCTTCGTCAATATTGTCAGCATTATTGCTCAACCAAAGATGTATGCCTTCATCTATAGAGCGAGGTAATTGCGAACGATAAACCCAAATGGAAACTTCATATTCATTGGCATTATTAATAATCATGCCTGGAGAAGTAAGATACGAGACACAGCCTGATGCCATGCTGCGAAGTTCAAATGCACGCAAGCCTGAATGTTTGGTAGAAGTCTGTGTCTGGAATGGCTGATCGTATGTAGTGCCTGAAGATTGACGGTTCCACCATCCGTATGTCCAACATTCTGGCAATGATGACCTAGTAGTACTCTCCGCACCTTCAAAGAATACAGGATTAGAAAATGGATTACAGAGTGTCTGAGTTTCAATATATGAGGTCATCTGCGAAGAATCGTTAGCCGAACAGATATTACATATACGGAATCTGTAATGTGTTTGAGGCAAGAGTCCTGTAACAGTGTATGGACTTGATGTGGCTGTCTGGTAAACTACAGTGCTGTCTGTCATATTTACAATTTCCACAAGACAAGTAGAAGTGTTTGCAGATGACCATGCCAATGTGTATGAAGTTTGTGTCACGTCATAGCCGTGAAACTGCATCGGACGTTGACATGTAGGAATAGGACGTATATCAACTTCATCAATATACAGAGATGCAGTCTTGCCGCCTGGGACGAACACACATATTGAGGTGCCTATATTTGAAACACTCGCAAGGGATGTGTTCATGACAATGTCATGCCATTGGGTATCATTCAATGTGTCGGTAAACAAAAGTTCAAATGTACCCTCGATATCAGTCGCATCAGTGACAATGCCAACCGTATATGGAAGAGATGTAGAAACATTTGATTGAATCATTGCCGAGAATTGGAGATTGTTTGCTTGGCAGTTCACAAGAGGGAAAACGATATACGCATTGTCTCCTGTAGCCGAAAGCTGCAATGATTTTCCAAAAGAACCATATCTGACAGACGAACTGACTTGAGCATTATGAGAAGTTGTACAATCAGGTAAATCATTCACATCGTCAAAATTCTCAGTATAAGGCACATTAAGAATATTACAAGCAGTAGTGAACGTAAATGATGACCAAGCAGAGTAACCTGAATAAGTTAAATCACAGTCGCCTCTCATGCGTAAAGAATATGTGGTATTGGCATTAAGTCCAGTGAGTGTAAGTTGAGAATATGTACCAGGAACTTGGTGGTTTACGTAAACCGTATCACCATATTCATCAATTACTTCTATCTGAAAATAGGTAGGATTATCTAAACCACTAGTGGTCATACCCCAGTTTAGGTTTGCGTTGGTAGTTGTGAGGTCAGAAACAAATAACTCAGTAGGAGCCTTGCATGGAAGGCTCTGATACACCTCAATGTCATCAACAAACCAATAGGCTGTAGTTTTGTTAGGACGATGACGGAATGCAATACGTGAGCCTATTGGTGCACCTGCAAACGTAATCTCAACATGTTCCTCGTAGGTGAATCCTTTAGAATAATTCCAAGTCATTACTTGTACAAATGTGCTTGAATCATTAGGGTCTGTGATATACCCCAAGTCAAAATCACCAGGTGTGTTACCAAGTGCTAACTGAGGCCTCTCCCAAAATGTCAGTAAGACATTACTGATTTCGACACCTAAATCAGGCATCACCACAACATTTGGATTGGCTCCTGAGAATTTCAGGGATTTGCTGCCTCCATGTGGAGTACTGGTCTGCGAAGTCACAGCACCTGAAGTGGAATGAATCCATCCAGGCGGCAATGAACTCGTGTTCTCAAAGTCCTCAGAATAAATGAGGGTCTGAGCCATCATTGCTTTTGGCAATATTATGATAGCCAGAAGCAACCAGAAAAGTGTTAATCTTTTCATAAACATAAGTTTAGTTAATTGACCCTATCGGTAGAGTAATTCAGTGCGTAATTGACTTTACAAATAGGTTTGTTATTGAAAATGTTTATAAACAACAGGACAATTAGCGCACTGATTTTGCCGATAATTATGGCAAACAGTCCTGTTTTGATTGGCAAAATTACGACAGACGATAAAGCCGTTTTGCGATAATCCATGGAAAGATACCGAGGTCCTGAACTGAAATACAAGAACTATTTGTGAACTCTCAAAATGACAATTCAAGCCAACCCGGCTAATTAATGCAAATGCTATCAATCAACCGAATTGGCTTGTACGCAGAAACATGAAACAAAATTATGCAACGCAAAAAAGGATTGCGGGCAATCATCTTACGGTATTCCTGAGGCTAAGCGTGAGAATTTCTGAACCTCTGCCAAACGATAAAATAATGCCAACAATCCAATATGGAATGTATGGCGTCAACTATACGTTATCGTTTGGCAGTTGGCAGATTCTCAGCACATAGTCTTGCTATATACGTCAAAGCCAACCATCATTGATGTGGTGTCTATTCAGAATTGAAAAGTTTCTCACGCTTATTCTCTGGAATACCACAATGATAGTCAATGCTATTTATATGTATTTTTTTACAAATCAGCAACTTATAAAAAATAGCTGCACTCAGATTTGTGACTGCAAAGTTAAAAACAATTTTTGAATCGTACAAATGTTTTTGAAAGTTTTTTTTGATGATTGTTTTTGAAGCCGGATTCCCTTACCAGCGCATTAGGAAAGCACGTTCATCGTACAAGAATCTCCACGAATTCTTGTACGATGGTCGAGTAATGGTCGAGTCATCCTTGAATGAACAGAACGAATCTGGCCTTGAACGTTATTTCTATAACAACAACAATGGAGGCAGAATTTGCCTCCATTTTGTTGTCTCTTGTGTAGTTGCGGATGTTGAACTAATGCCTTATAAAGCAGTGCCATATTCGTAAATGCTGTCGCTTGGCAAATCTATCTCATCATTCCAATAGACGCATGTACGGCTACTGTCTATACGAGCCTGTTTGAACAAACCACATTCTTCTGCCAAAACTTGATAACCTGGAAGTGTGTTTATATCTTCCTTGACATCATACATCACTTTATGCCCATCATCAAATTCGACATAAATAACGTAATCATCATGTATTTCCATTTTACTGATTCTTGGTATCATAGTGGTGGTAACTTTTTAATTTCCTGTTTATCCCACATTTCCTGAAGTTCGTTGGAGTGTCGCGTTAGCCATTCTCTAACTAATTCTTGGGCCTTGTCTGGCAAATCGCCTTCAAACATTTCAAATGTTTTGATATTGAAAAGTCCCACATATTCATTGTATATTGCATGAATATGTGACGGCTCATGTTCTTTAGGTTTGAAGAACATCTTTATTATAATTCCATAAAAACGAACAATTTCTGGCATCTATTGAGACTTTTGTTTTTTGCGACTGCAAAGGTAGGTATATTTTCTGACATGGACAAATGTTTCGGAAAGTTTTTTGAGAACTGCTTTTTGAAGCCTGATTCTTCGACCATCACTGCTGTATTACTCGACCATTGCTCACGATTCTCCACGGGTTCCTGTACGATGGTCGAATAATCAAAGCAATGGGGTCATATACAGTAGAAGAAAAGTCATTCCGTTTTCCCTTCGCTCTCATTCTTCCATTTGCTTAACTGATTGTATATCTTTCTTTTCATAATCATGTCTCAGCTTTTCAAGAATAACAAACACTCAATTTTACATGTTTTCAAGAATATTGGGTGCAATCTACTTCATTTCGAGTTCATTATCATTCTTCCTGGCATTGCCATTTATTGAATGGCAATACGTGTATAGTCTTACTATTGTAGCGAATGATGTCTTCTTTATCGAAGGTGATTATCAAGAGATTGTCGCAATGCAGTTCGCCAGCGCATTCCACCATGGCTGAAATCTCCCGCTTGAGGGCTCGTTCGTTACCTATATCGTATGAGACCTGGATGAGCTGTTCTATATGGGCACCTTTGTGCGTAATGAAATCAACCTCCTTGTCATTGCGTGAACGATAATAGAAAAGGGATTTTTCCTCATCATAACCTCTGCGGCGAAGTTCTATGAAAACTTCGTTCTCAAGCAACCGGCCAAGATTCTCGCTGAGACTGAAGCCTGCACCCAAAACAAAGCCATTATCCACGACGTACACTTTACGAGGAGCCTTCATCATGATTTTCAGTTTGTTGTTGTAACGCGGCAGATAATAGAACAGGTATGGTTCGTGAAGATAGCCACAGAATTTTTTCACTGTGTTTTCGCTACCAATGCCAAGGTCTTCGCTCAAAGAGAGCGCAGTAAAAGGGTTGCAGAAATTTGAAAGCAAATAATTGGCGAGTTCGAAAAGTTCCGTCACCTTACGAATTTTATGTCGTTGAGCCACATCTTTCGTTATGATGGCCGTAAAAAGGGTCTGCAAATAACTGGTTGTCATCTGACGCGCCTGAAAAGTTTCAGGATAGCCACCAAGACGAAGATATTCCTCGTAAACAATACGTGCATCTGCCTCTTGTTCTGGACTATCAGCTTTAATTCCAAAATATCCAAATGACTCTGACAAGCCAAATGGCAACATTTCAATCTCCACATACCGGCCAGTGAGTGCAGTTGCCATTTCACTGCTCAACATTTTGGCGTTGCTGCCTGTTATTATCAGGTTAATGCCTCTGCGGTAAAGCTTTGCCACCCACAAATCCCATCCTTCAAGATTCTGCACCTCGTCGAGCAAAAGAAACTGATACCCGGGATAAACGCTGTTCAGGGCGGACATCACAATATCCTCATTCCAAAGCGAAAGCAGTTTGTGGTCGTCAAAATTAAGGTATGCGAAACTATGTCCCTTCAGCATCATAAGAGCAAATATGGATTTACCCGCACGACGAGGGCCAGTGATAAGTTTAATCTGTGGATTCTGCAACAAGAGAGAAATGTCGTGACGCAACTGCCTGCTGACGTATGGCAATGAAAGCAGACGTTCACATTCCTGACGTTGTTGCTGTATAGTTGCAAGCATGATATTATCTTTTGTAATTAGCACAAGCTCCAAATTATCTGCATTTTGGTTGGTGTATTGCGGAAAATAATATGAAATATCCGCAGTACAGCTTTTCTGATGCGAACATCAAGTACTCGCTTTAATTAATTCAAAAAGCCCAAAGACGTTGGAAAACAACCTAATGAGAATCAATTCACATATAATTCCAACCAGAGACGGGACAATCCCAAGTCAGCGTAGGTTTGCGCTGCAAAGGTAGATATATTTTCCGACTTGGACAAATGTTTCGGAAAGTTTTTTCGAGAGTTGTTTCTCGATAGCATACAATCCTTATAACATCTTATATATCAACACATTCAAAAATAAGAGAAAATTAGTGCAAAAAATTATTGCAAAAAACAGTTCTCATTCAATAACAAGTTGTATCTTTGCACCCGAATTAGAGTCAATGTTGATAAAAACCTTGCATCGCATGAATCAGATGATATATTCTGCTGGTTTGGGTGATGAAATCACATAAAAGAACATACCATAGAGTTCTTTTTTTTATACGAATCCTGTTCGTATATTTACGAACGAACACCATATAATATGGCAAACAACGAATACACATACAAGCAAGAGAGGCTGGCAAGATATGCCAAGGCTTTAGGAAATCCAGCAAGGATAGCCATCATGGAATTCCTTGCAGCTCAGGATGAGTGTTTCTTCGGTCAACTACACGAAGAGCTGCCTATCGCTAAAGCCACCTGCTCTCAGCATCTGTCAGAGCTCAAGGATGCCGGACTGATCAAAGGTGAGATAGACGGACTTAGAACCAGATACTGCATCGACCAAAAGAACTGGAAAGAATGCAAGCTGCTATTCGAGGAGTTTATTGCCAAATGTCCTTGCAACAGAAATAAGCGACCTGAAGGGAACAGCAGTAAATGCAACTGCAAGTAATTCCATGGGGACTGCGGTCCCTTTAATTTGACACAACATGTTCGTTGTTCTACGAACTACAAACAAATAAACAAAATAAAAAATTAAAACAAACAAGAAAATGGAAATCAAAGTATTGGGAACAGGGTGTTGCAACAAATGCTCCACACTGACAAAGAACACGAAAGAAGCCGTCATGGCTTTGGGTATCAACGCAAGCGTTGAAGAGATTACCGACATCGAGAAGATTATCTCTTATGGAATTATGCAAACCCCGGCACTTGTAGTGGATGAGAAAGTCCTTTCAGTCGGCAAAGTCCTTTCAGTTGAAGAAATTCTGTCCATCCTTAAAAATCTCTAACCACATGAAACAGGTATTTGCAATGTATTCGTCTTTCATGCCGCTCAGCGATGCGCAACCTGTAAAGAGATTGACGCAGTAGTCTCTGAAGTTATAAACAATGATTTTGCGGATGATGTGAAGTCCGGCAGAGTTGTGCTAAGGGATGTTGATGTCTCGAAGTCGGAGAACAAAAGTCTTGTGGAGAAATATGAAATCTATTCCACTTCTCTGCTGTTGGATTCCGGCGGAAAGGTGACCAATCTTACCAATGATGCTTTTCAGTATGCCCGCAGCAATCCGGAAAGATTGAAAAGGATTCTTCGCACTGAAATCAGCAAGACACTTTAAGCAATGGAATGGTTTCAGACATTACTTGAGGGGGACACGGCTCCGATGCTCACCGCATTGATTCTAGGGCTAATGACCGCCATAAGCCCGTGTCCTCTTGCGACTAACATTGCCGCAATGGGTTTCATAGCCAAGGATATGGAAGAACCGCACAAAGCTTTGAGCCGAGGAATTCTTTAGGGAAGCGGATCCATATCGGATTCGATGACCCAGATGCATTCACCGGAACTGATGAAGAAATTCTAGCAGAATTCCGCAGAGTACGTGATGAAATCAAACGAAAGATGCAGGATTTCTACCTGACTGAAGTTAATCATTACAGGATATAATACTATCCCTCAATTAATTATACACCATTAATATTATGATACAATCATTTGCAGACTGGCTTATATATGGAATCTTCGGACTGGACTCAGCCACGAGGATGGGACAAGCCATCAATTTCTTCTTTTATGATTCACTGAAGATTCTCATCCTGCTGTTTCTGATAAGCGCAGTGATGGGTATGATCAATGCGTATTTCCCTATAGACAGGCTCAGGAACTTCCTACAGAGCCACAAATTCTATGGGCTGGACTACCTGCTGGCATCGCTGTTCGGAGCAATCACTCCTTTCTGCTCATGCTCGAGCATTCCGCTCTTCATCGGTTTCGTAAAGGGTGGCATTCCACTTGGGGTGACCTTCTCCTTCCTTATCACCTCACCATTGGTCAATGAAGTTGCCGTGGCCATGTTTCTGGGCTCATTCGGTGCCAAAGTGACAGCAGTCTATGTCCTGTCGGGTATTCTTCTTGGCACAATAGGCGGAATCATTCTTGGCCGTTTCCGCTTGGAGCGTTTCTTGTCGCCATGGGTAATCCAGATTCAGCAGCAGAGCATAGCTGAAACTCAGGCCTGGATAAAAGACAGCACTTCATTCTGGAAACGTCTGCCAGACATTTTGAAAGACAGTTGGCATATTGTCAAAGGAGTGATTGTCTATGTGCTGATAGGAATCGCAATCGGTGCCGGCATCCACGGATTCGTACCAGAAGGGTTTTTCAGCGGAGCCCTCGGCTCTGGCCAGTGGTGGACCGTGCCTCTTGCCGTTGTACTGGCAGTGCCTATGTATTCAAATGCTGCCGGCATCATCCCGCTTATCGAGGCATTCGTGCAGAAAGGCGTAGCATTAGGCACAGCGTTATCCTTCATGATGGCCGTGGTCGGCCTATCGCTTCCAGAAGCCACCATGCTCAAAAAAGTAATGACCTGGAAACTCATTGGCATCTTCTTTGGCACTGTCACGTTATTCATCATTCTGAGCGGATGGGTGTTCAACATTACGCTATAACAACGTAAAATCTATTGTGTATCTACTAAATATCAAATAGATACACAATAGACCTGACAGAAGTTTGCGTATATCAAAATACTCAAGTTTCGCAAGTATTAGCCCTGAAAGGGCGGCACATACCAGCGCAGGGCGTGAGCCCTGTGTATGAGGTTGTTATCTCGGTTAAGTCCTGTAAGGACGACACATTTATTTTCAACGTACGTGCCATCTAAATGTG
>JAZRYS010000057.1:0-58084 GCA_045600865.1 Candidatus Aphodosoma sp. | reverse complement strand
TATTTTCACCATATATGCATTTAATTCTGTCGTACCTACGGCACTCTATTAACGTATTGTCCATTTTTACACAGGGTTCACACCCTGCGCTATACTATGTCGCTCTTACAGAGCTTTTTGGCAACTAGCGAAACTTGAATATAATAATGCGGTCTTCCGAGAAATCGGAAGACCGCAAGTATTATATAATCTGTAGTGATTACAAATTAGATGATACCCTGCTCCAACATAGCAGTAGCAACCTTCATGAAGCCAGCGATGTTAGCACCCTTAACATAGTCAATTGTGCCATCAGCCTGCTTACCGAACTTAACGCACTGCTCGTGGATAGACTCCATGATGTGGTGGAGACGCTCGTCAACCTCTGCTGGAGTCCAGCTGATGTGCTCAGCGTTCTGAGTCATCTCGAGACCAGAAGTAGCAACACCACCAGCGTTAACTGCCTTACCAGGAGCGAATACGAAGCCCTTCTGGCTCTGGAAGTAGTGGATAGCCTCAGCGCGGCAACCCATGTTAGAGATCTCGCAGCAGTACTTAGTACCGTTCTTAACGAGTTCCTTAGCATCTTCCTCAGTCAACTCATTCTGGAATGCAGAAGGCAATGCGATATCGCACTTAACAGACCAAGATTTCTTGCCAGCAGTGAACTTAGCTGCACCTGGGAACTTAGTTGCCATATCCTCAACCTTGTTGCGGTTAGAAGCACGCATGTCAAGCATATAGTCAATCATCTCGTCTGTGATACCACCAGGGATCTCGCAAACACCGTCAGGACCAGAGATTGCAACAACCTTAGCACCGAGCTGTTTAGCCTTTGTAGCAGCACCCCAAGCAACGTTACCGAAGCCAGAGAGAGCAACTGTCTTGCCAGCGAGTTTGTCGCCGTTAGTCTCAAGAACGTGGTTAGTGAAATAAAGTGCACCGAAACCAGTAGCCTCTGGACGGAGGATTGAACCACCCCAAGTCATACCTTTACCAGTCAATACACCAGTGTTGTACTCGCGAGCGAGTTTCTTGTACATACCGCAGAGGTAACCGATCTCACGACCACCAACGCCAACGTCACCTGCAGGAACGTCAGTATCAGGACCGATGTTGCGCCACAACTCATACATGAATGCCTGGCAGAAGCGCATGATTTCCTCGTTAGACTTTCCAACTGGGTCGAAGTCAGAACCACCTTTACCACCACCCATAGGGAGAGTAGTAAGAGCGTTTTTGAAAGTCTGCTCGAAACCGAGGAACTTCAACATTGACAAGTTAACAGCCTTGTGGAAACGGAGACCACCTTTGTATGGGCCAATGGCACTGTTGAACTGTACACGATAAGCAAGGTTTACGTTAACCTGACCTTTGTCATCTACCCAAACGATACGGAATGTGTAGATACGGTCTGGCTCAACCATACGCTCAACGATTTTAGCCTTCTCGAACTCTGGGTGCTGGTTGTAAACCTCCTCGATTGAGTTCAAAACTTCCTCAACAGCCTGAAGGAACTCTGCCTCTCCTGGGTGTTTTGCACTCAGGTTAGCCATAATTTCAGATGCTTTCATAGCGAAATGAATTTTTGTTTAAATGTTTATAGTGTTAATGTTCACGTATTTGCGTGAAAAACACAAGCGGAAAAACCACTTCTGTTTCAGAGTGCAATATTACGACTTTTTTCTGACCCGACCAAACTTTTTAACCTATTTTTTTCAACCTATATTTTTATCATTTTTTTCATCAAACATGCAGTTCATTTCAAAAATTATTCGTAACTTTGCAAACTTGTTTGCCTTAGGCTACAAATATGATAAAATCAAACAAATCAAATAGATACAATTATGGCAAAATGCAAAGCAAAAACTCGTATCGAGTCTGATCTCATCGGCGAGAAGGAAATTCCTGCTGACGTGCTCTATGGTGTACAGTCTCTCCGTGGATTCGAGAACTTCAAAATCTCTGGCCGCCGTATGTGCGACTACCCTGATTTCATCCGTGGCATGGCATACACAAAGAAAGGTGCTGCCATCGCTAACCACACTCAGGGTAAACTTACTGACGAGCAGTTCAAAGCCATCATGCAGGCATGTGACGAGTTGCTCGCTGGCCAGCATTATGAGAACTTCCTCTCTGACATGATTCAGGGTGGTGCCGGCACAACTGTCAACATGAACGCAAACGAGGTCATCGCAAACCGCGCCCTCAAGATTATGGGTTACGAGTATGCCGATTACAAAAAGTGTTCTCCTAACGACCATATCAATGCGTCTCAGTCAACAAACGATGCTTACCCAACAGCATTCCATTTCGGTCTCTACCTTTCTACCACCAAATTGGTTGAAGCAATGGAGGCTTGCATCAAGTCTCTTGAGGCAAAAGCTAAAGAATTCAAGAATATTGTGAAGATGGGTCGTACACAGTTGCAAGACGGTGTGCCTATGACTCTCGGTCAGACTTTCCAGGCATTCGCAAATGGTCTGAAAGAGCAGGTCAAGAATCTCAAGGCTTGCGCTGAAGACCTCCTTGTCGTAAACATGGGTGCCACTGCAATCGGTACAGGCATCTGCGCTGAGCCAGGCTACAGCAAGCTCTGTATCGCTGCTCTCCGTGAGGTTACGGGTTGGAACGTTCGCCTTGCTGCAGACCTCGTTGAGGCAACTTCGGCTACTGACGTTCTCGTTCAGTACTCTTCTGCACTGAAGCGTATTGCCCTCAAGTCTATCAAGATCTGCAACGACCTCCGTCTCATGGGTTCAGGTCCTCGCTGCGGTATCCACGAGCTCCACCTGCCAGAGATGCAGCCAGGTTCTTCTATCATGCCAGGTAAGGTCAACCCTGTCATCCCAGAGGTTATGAACCAGCTCTGCTACAAGGTTATCGGTAACGACACTGCCGTAATGCTTGCTTCTGAGAATGCTCAGCTTGAGCTGAACGTTATGGAACCTGTTGCAGTTTATTGCATGTTTGAGTCTATCGACCTGCTGACCAACGGGTTCAACACTCTCCGCACACTCTGTATCGACGGCATCGAGGCAGACAAGAAGAACTGCGAGCGTCAGGTGAAGGGTTCTATCGGTATCGTCACTGCCCTCAACCCAATCATCGGTTACAAAAACTCGACCAAGATTGCAAAAGAGGCTATGGCTACAGGCAAGGGCGTTTATGACCTCGTTCTTGAGCACGACATCCTCGACAAGAAAGACCTTGACGAGATTCTGAAGCCACAGAACATGATCAAGCCTGTGAAACTCAACGACCACATCAAGCCAAAGCGTGAGCTCTAATCAAGAGCACACCACAATAAAAAAGGATAGACTTCAACGTCTATCCTTTTTTGTTATCCAGTTATCAGGCTGTTCCGCCTCAACTTTGACCAGTTCATCGCGGACAGGGTGCATAAACTCTATGCTTCGTGCATGAAGGCATATTCCACCGTCCGGATTAGAGCGTTTGGCACCATATTTCAAATCACCCTTAATAGGGCACCCAATGGCAGCCAACTGGCATCTTATCTGATGATGTCTTCCCGTATGCAACACGATATTTAATAATGTATATCTGTCGCCTTTCCACATCACCTTGTAATCGAGCACTGCTTTTTTCGCACCATTTTTCTCGTGGTCGTATGCGAAACTCTTGTTCATCTTTTCGTTCCGCACCACCCAGTGTTCAAGAGTACCTTCTTCCTTGTCCGGACAACCAGCCACCAAAGCCCAGTAGGTCTTTTTAATTTGCTCATGGTCGGCAAACAACTTATTCATCCTTTCGAGAGCCTTGGACGTTCTGGCAAACACCACTACCCCACTCACAGGACGGTCAAGCCTGTGGGTGACGCCACAGAACACTGCACCTGGTTTATTGTATTTCTCCTTGATATAACGTTTAAGCGTCTCAACCAGAGGTTCATCGCCAGTCTTGTCGCCCTGCACGATTTCTCCCACAGCCTTGTTCACGATAATCAGGTGATTATCCTCATAAAGTATTTCCATACCTGTCTATCTTTGCCTTACCGCTTCATACACAAGCACACCAGCCGCCACTGAAACATTAAGCGATTCTATCTGCCCCTTAATAGGAATACCCACCATGTCATCGACAATCCTCTGAATATCAGGTGATACTCCAGTATCTTCTGCGCCCATGATTATTGCCAATGGCCCATGGTAATCAGCCTCTGAGTAAAGATGTTTTGCCTTTTCCGAAGCCGCGACCACCCTGACGCCACACTTCTGCAAATATGAAACTGCATTGTGCATAGACGACACCCGGCAGACCGGTATTATATTCAGTGCCCCAGCCGATGTCTTGACAGCATCGGCGTTTCCTGCGGCAGCACCTTTGGTGGGAACCACTATTGCATCAACTCCAGCACATTCGCAAGTCCTCGCTATGGCACCAAAATTCCTGACATCCGTCACCCCGTCAAGCAACACAAGAAAAGGGTCTCTACCCTGTTCATACAGCATCGGGACAAGATTTTCCAACGACTGATACTCTATCGCCGACGTGAATGCTACAACGCCCTGGTGGTTTTTCTTGGTCAGTCTGTCCAATTTCTCCAAAGGGACTCTCTGGAACGGGATGTTGCGGCTAAGCAACAGGTCAACAAGTTCCTTGGCCAATTCTCCGCCCATATCACGACGGATAAATATCTTGTCCATCTCTCTCCCAGCCTCCACAGCCTCGATGGTTGCTCGGATTCCAAAAATCATGTCTTTCTCTTTCATACTCGTAATTTTGCCGCAAAGGTACGAATTTTTTCCAATACGCACAAGTTTTTCTTACAATTAAATTTTAACATTCTACACAACAAAATCCACCTCACATACTCAACACAAGCCACTAAATATCATATATTTACATGTTTTATGGTAAAAATTTTCAAAAAAACCTCCTAAAATCCATTGCCATTTAAAGAATTTTATCTACCTTTGCAAGTTGAAAAATTGTTTATTTTGTATGGAACCTCTACGTTTTATAAGTCTCGGCAGCGGCAGCAGCGGCAACTGCTACTTCCTTGGCACATCGTCATACGGGGTTCTGATAGATGCCGGACTATCCGCCAAGTACATCAAGCGTACTCTCCGTGACCACGGAATCGAATTTTCCAACATCTGGGCAATACTCATCACACACGACCATACAGACCACATCAAATCTGTCGGCACACTTGGTGAAATATACCACATCCCCGTTTACGTCACCCGGGAAATGTTTTTCGGCATAAACCGGAATTACCGCGTGACAGAGAAGCTCACGCCTTCTTCAACGCATTTTTTCAAAAAGGGTGAACACTTCGCAATACGAGATTTCGACATACAGGCATTTCCTGTTTCGCATGATGCCACAGATTGTGTAGGGTACGACATCACATATAACAACAAGCATTTTGTCATAGCAACAGACCTTGGCTTTATTGGCAAGGAGGTAGCAGAGCACATTGCCAAAGCCAACTATCTGGTCATAGAGACAAACTATGACGACACAATGCTCAAGAATGGCCCATACGCCTATCCGCTCAAGGAACGTGTCCGCTCTCACACAGGCCATCTATGCAACGACCACACTGCACAATTCCTCGCATCGAATCCTAACGCCTCGCTGACACATGTCTTCCTTTGTCACTTGTCGAAAGAGAACAACACACCAGAAAAAGCATATACTGCCGTGCATGAGGCTCTTGAAGCACGCAACATCAACATTCCTCACCTCATGCCTCTTCCAAGAACTGAACCAACTGAGTTGTTCACATTACAATAATAAAAAAGGAAACTCTTCCGAGTTTCCTTTTTTATGTTATTCCTTATGAGCAAAAGCCAAACAGCCGTCATTCCTTCGCCTTATAACGCTTATTCAACTCTTCTACGACAGTTTCGGTGATATCATACTGCTCTGCGCAAAACAGCACATTGTCATTGATTGATGAAGTTGTAAGAACAAGATGGTACCTGCCGTCTTCGTTAAGAGAATTGATAACATCATTTATTTCACCACGGATTTCTTCACTTACAGCCTGCTGCTTCTCAAGCAATTCCTGAGTCTTAGTCTGTTCGAGTACTTGCAAATCCTGCTGTCTCTGCTGCAACTTGGCAGCAGCAGATTCAGCTCTTTCACGACTCAAGAAAGCATTGTTTTCCATTTTGTTCTGGAAATCCACATAGTCATTCTGCCATGCGTTTGCCTTCTGGCTCAATTCCAATCGCAGATTCTCCTGCTTACTCATCAATTCTTCGTTGGCATCAACAGCTTTCTGATATTGAGCCAACACAGTGTCAATATTGACAACCGCAACAGGAATCATTTCACCGGCCTCAATCTTAATCTCCGCCTTTTTCTTCTTCGTTTCTTTTTGTTCACCCTTCTTGCATGCCGTCAAAGCCACTGCAAAAACCAGAATAACAAATAATGTTTTCTTCATATTTTGAATTAATCTTTGAATTTACTCTTGCAAATGTGAGTATTGGGAAATTTTCCAAACTTCCCTTTCCGAATGAATAACGGCCTGAATGCCATGGCTAAAACAGCCACTAACAGTATTCCAATCGGCAGCAATATACCCATTAGTATGTTCCCCATTTTTTGCCGTTGCAAAGTTACACATTTTCATCCATCCGCAAAATAAAATTATACATTTTTTAACTTAAAAAATCTTTCTCGTAACAAAATAAATGACTACCTTTGCACCGCGAAATAACAACACTAATAAATTCATACATTATGCAGATTACAGATCTCGAACCAAAACGTCTGTGGAAACAATTCTACGACATCTGTCAAGTTCCACGCCCCTCCAAAAAGGAAGGCCAAATCATTGCATTCTTGCAGAAATTCGGCAAGGAGCACAACCTTGACACTCAAACAGATACAGCAGGCAACGTACTTATCCGCAAGCCTGCCACTCCAGGCTACGAAAACAAGCCAACTATAATTCTTCAATCACACATGGATATGGTGTGCGAAAAAAACAGTGATTGCGCTCACAACTTCGACACAGACCCTATCCAGGCATACGTTGACGGCGAATGGGTAAAGGCAAAAGGCACTACTCTTGGCGGTGACGATGGCATGGGCTGCGCTGCAGAGCTTGCAATCCTTGCTTCCGACGACCTCAAGCACCCTGCATTGGAATGTCTCTTCACCGTTGACGAGGAAACAGGCCTTACCGGTGCTTTTGCACTCGATCCAAATATGCTCAAGGGTCAGTTGCTCATCAACCTCGATTCAGAGGACGACGGCCAGTTCTTCATCGGTTGTGCCGGTGGAATTGACACCACAGTCACTTTCGATTACAAGCAGGAGAAAATGCCTGAAGGTCTCTACTACTTCGAAATCAAGGTCAATGGTCTCAAGGGCGGTCACTCCGGAGGCGACATTCACCTTTACCGTGGCAATGCCAACAAGGTCCTCAACCGCTTTATGTGGGCAACGATGAAGGCTACAGACCTTAAAGTTGCTGAAATAAGCGGTGGTAATCTCCGCAACGCCATTGCTCGCGAGGCTCGTGCAGTCTGCGCTGTTCCAATGGATTACAAGCACACACTCGTAACAGAACTCAACAAGTTTGCTGCTGAAATCAAAGGAGAGCTCTCGATAGCAGACCCAGACGTCAACATCGAAATCAACTCTGTTGAACGTCCTGCAACAATGATTGATGCCGACACGGCACGCCGACTTGTCATGGCTCTCTATGCCTGCCCTCACGGCCTCACTCGCATGAGCGACGAACTCAAGGGTATCGTTGAGACTTCAACAAACCTTGCAGCTGTTAAGATGATTGAGAACAATCAGATTCTCGTCACCACATCACAGCGTTCTCTTGTTGATTCCGCTAAGCGCGACATCGCAAACCAGGTTGAACTCGTCTTCACCCTCGCTGGGGCAAAAGCCACTCACGGTGACGGTTACCCAGGATGGAAGCCAAATCCAGACTCAAAGATTGCCAACCTCATGGCAGACACCTACCGCAAACTGTTCAACCGTGAGCCACTGGTTCTTGCCATCCATGCTGGTCTTGAGTGTGGTCTCTTCCTTGAGAAATATCCTAACCTCGACATGGTTTCAGTAGGTCCTACTATGGTGGGTGTTCACTCTCCTGACGAGAAGCTGAACATTGCAGCAGTAGCCGATTTCTGGAAACTCATAGTTTATACTCTCGAGAACATCTAAAAATCAATGAGCAGAGCCAATTGGCTCTGCCTTTTATCTATGTATAGAAAGTATAGATTATCAAAAAACATCATGCTTCTCTGGTTAAAAATCATCCGTCCACAGACACTTTTTGCATCAATATGCCCAGTCCTCGTTGGATTGATGGCTTCGCCTTGCAACATCAATACGCCTATAGCGATAGTTACAATCGTCTGCGCTTTGTCACTCCAGATTCTTTCAAATCTCATCAACGACTATTATGATTTCCGCAGAGGGACAGACAAGAAAGGCCGCGCAGGTTTCTCGCGTGCCCTTGCCGAAGGCTGGGTGACAGAAAGACAGATGCGTAACGCATGCCTCATCACCCTTGCAATATCCATCATCACAGGAGCATACCTTGTTATAGCTGGAGGCATTCCAATCCTCATCATCGGCCTTTTCGCCATTCTCTTCGCATGGCTTTACACCGCCACAAACCACTCGCTGAGTTACTTAGGCATAGCCGACATTTTCGTTTTTCTCTTCTACGGCGTAATTGCCTCGGGTGGCACGACACACCTCCAACTCTCTTCAGCAAACTACCAATTGTCAATTATCAATCATCAATTATCAATTATCGCTGGTGCTGTCTGCGGGTTGATTTCGATGTGTGTTCTGATTATCAACAACCTTCGTGACATTGACTCCGACAAAGAGGCTGGCAAGCGCACATTCCCAGTACGTTTCGGCAAACGCGCAGGAGAAATAGGAATGCTCTGCGTGATACTTCTCATGCCTCTATTCGCCTATTTCTCGACTTCAACACACAACCTAATTCCTTGTCTCATCGTCATCCCTGCCTTGTTCCTGTTCTTCAAGACACACCATGCAAAAGGCTCTCAGTATAACATCTGTCTCCTCATGGCCGGCATAACCAATGCCATCTTCGTCATCCTTTATTCAATGGCAATCTAGGAGTTCTATATGTTCTAGATAATCTAGATGTTCTAGAATTTCTAGTTTTTAAGCCCAAATCAACAGTCCAGCACAAATTATCACACCGCTGACAATCAAGTCAATAATGCAATAGCCCATGATATCTTTTGCATTAAGCTTGGCTATTGCAAGTGCAGGCAAAGCCCAGAATGGCTGGATGAGGTTTGTCCATGCGTCACCCCACGCTATCGAGATACCCGTCAGTCCCGGATCAACGCCGAGGTCAGCACCTGCAGCAAACATGATGGGAGCCTGTATTGCCCAGTGTCCACCACCTGAAGGCACAAACATATTCAGCACTGCTGCACAAATGAAAGTAAGCAACGGATATGTAGTTGGTGTAGAAATGTTTATGCAAGCGTCACTGATAATCGTACCAAAGCAGAGCCCGGACTCGCCAACACCAGTTATTATACCCATGATACCAGCATAGAAAGGGAACTGCAACAAGATTCCTGCCGCACTTCTTGTTGCCTTGCCGAAGGCATGGACATACGCGAGAGGCGTCTTATGCAACAGCACACCAAGAAACAAGAACAGCAATATAACTGAATTGATATCCAAAGCTGCTCCTCGGATGAATATATGTATTACGAAATAGCTTAGTCCAATCAGTCCGATAATCCAAGTGAGCACCTGACTCTGTTCAAGTTTTTCTGCAGGAGTATTTGGTTCCTCTACCTTTTCTTCTTCGTCTTCCTTAAGCAACGATGGATCAACGACAAACACCTTGTCATCCTTGGGGTGCATCAAAGCATTGACCGCAACTATTGCAGCAATGATGACAATCACCATTATGATATTGTGGACATTCAATATTGTATCACCAACTGGCACTGGAGAAGTCAGCACTCCGTTTGTTGCCTTTGACAATGCATCACCTGGAGT
Organism: Candidatus Aphodosoma sp.; assembly: GCA_045600865.1. GTDB lineage: Bacteria > Bacteroidota > Bacteroidia > Bacteroidales > Paludibacteraceae > Aphodosoma. The sequence goes on along the minus strand of JAZRYS010000057.1, from coordinate 48,088 downwards.
TGCCATTGTTAACGGTATGGAACCTGACAATCCTGCATGCCACACCACGAAGCCGCTGTAAGCCGAGGCAATCAGCAATCGGTAATCCACCCCTTTCACCTGACGGGCAACCTCGCGGGCAAGAATTGCACCTACAATGAGACCAAAGCCCCAGTTAAGCCAGCAGGCAATAGCCGAAACTCCTGTCACAAAAGCAATTGCGCCAGCAGGAGTCTTTGGCACTCTTGCCAGTGCGTTAATAGTTTTCTTGATTATTGGTGCTGCTGCCAGCGTTGCACCAGTAACAAGCACCAACGACATCTGCATAGCAAAAGCCAAGAGTCCCCACACTCCATCGCCCCAGTGTTCAACAACCTCAAGGGGTGTCTGATGACATATCGGCATTGCCAGCAATGCCGCCAGCAATGTCAACAACACAGCAAAGACAAATGGTTCAGGCAAATATCTCTGAACCACCTTGACGCAACCGTTAATTATTTTCTGGAACATCATTCTATTATTTTCAATGTTTCACGTGCCACATCCGCAGTCACAAGATTGAAATGCCACCATTCAGATGTTATGGTAAGCAATCCCTGATCCGTCATCACCTTGCGAAGAAGCAGACGGTTTTCAAGTTCTCTCTGAGTTATCCTTCCCTTGGCCAGCAAACCCATCTCATCGTCAGTATTTGCCTCGACTCCAAAATAGTCGTATTCAGACCCCATTGGCAGCGGATGTTGCGTGCAGTCCATCAAAGTGACATCAACTGCCGCACCATAGTTATGAAGACCGTTTCTTTTTTCCGGATTTGCGACATAATAGTCCATCTCTGTGCCTTTGACCATATTCCACATCTCGTGCTGGACGCTCAACGGACGGGCAGCATCATATATGATTATGTTCACGTCTGGACGTAACTTTTTCAGTTCCTTGTTTGCAGCCACAACCTTCTCCGCAAGTTCGGGCAACATGAAAGCTTTGCGCACGTCTTTATACAAAACCTTGCCCATGAAATTGTATGGTGCAGCATAAATCATCTGCACGGCAATCGTGGAATCCAAGTCATGGATATCGACAAGACCCATTTCGCGCATCATTTTCTCGCTTTCCGAATCGGCATCTACAACAACCTGTTCAGGGACAGCAACAACTTTAACACTCTCATTCTCAGCATTACGGCATCCTGCAAAAGCAAGAACAATCACAGTAAATAACAATATCTTTTTCATAATCAAAAAATTTTCTGCAAAGGTACGCATTTTTTTTAATTCTAAGACCCAAATATCGTAATTTATTTGTACCTTTGCAGTTTGAAATTAAAGCACTTGAAAATGGTTAGCAAATTCGATTTTATCGTTGTCGGCAGTGGCATAGCCGGCATGAGTTTTGCCCTCAAAGTTGCCGATCACGGCAAGGTAGCAATACTCTGCAAGACCACTCTTGACGAGGCTAACACAGCTCTTGCTCAAGGAGGTATCTCCTCCGTAACAAACCCTGTGTTGGACAATTATGAAAAGCACATCCAGGACACCTTGATTGCTGGCGATGGCATCTGCAACATCGATGCTGTCAACAAAGTTGTCCGCAATGCGCCCAAGCAAATTGAGCAACTTCTCGCTTGGGGTGTTGATTTCGACAAGGCTCCAGACGGTTCATTCGACCTTCATCGCGAAGGCGGGCACTCCGAACACCGTATTCTCCACCACAAAGACTCAACAGGTGCCGAAATTCAACAATCGCTCATCAAACGAATCAATGCGCACCCAAACATTTCTGTCTTCGACCACCATTTTGCCGTAGATATCCTCACTCAGCACCACTTAGGGCAAGTTGTCACGCGTCATACACCTCATATAGAATGTTATGGAGTATATGCATTGAATACCAAGACAAACATTGTCCGCACATTCCTTGGGAAAGTGACCATGCTTGCCACAGGCGGTATAGGGAATGTCTACACCACAACCACTAATCCTCTCGTAGCGACTGGCGACGGCATCGCCATGGTTCATCGAGCACGTGGTGTCATAAAAGACATGGAATTCGTTCAATTCCACCCAACTGCATTTTACCACCCTGGCCTTCACCCTTCATTTCTCATCACTGAGGCAATGCGTGGCTATGGTGCAGTCCTCCGCACGCTCAAAGGTGAAGAGTTCATGCACAAATACGACAAACGCGGTTCTCTCGCACCTCGCGACATAGTGGCACGCGCAATTGACAATGAGATGAAACTGGCTGGTACTGACCATGTTTTCCTCGATGTCACACACAAGCCTGCCGAGGAAACGAAAGAACACTTCCCAATGATTTACGAGAAATGCCTCTCGTACGGCATAGACATTACAAAAGAATACATCCCTGTCGCCCCTGCGGCCCACTATCTGTGTGGTGGCATCGTGGTGAACGACAACGCTGAGACATCCATCAACCGTCTCTATGCTGCCGGTGAATGTTCATGCACAGGTCTTCATGGTGCAAACCGTCTCGCTTCAAACTCGTTGATTGAGGCTATCGTATATGCAGATGCAGCAGCCGAACATGCCCTTAAACGCCTTGATTCGCTCAAAATCCAGGAAGACATACCTAACTGGGATGACGAGGGAATGCGTCTGCCGGAAGAGATGGTACTTATCACACAGTCTCTAAAGGAGGTGCAACAGATAATGAGTTCTTACGTAGGCATTGTCCGTTCCAATCTCCGTCTGAAACGTGCAAAGAACCGTCTTGAGATTCTTTTCCGCGAAACAGAAAGTCTGTTCGACCGGTCAATCGTCAGCCGCGACATCTGTGAGCTTCGCAACTGCATCTCAGTAGCCTACTTAATTATCAAGCAAGCCACTGCACGCAAAGAAAGCCGCGGTCTGCACTACACCATCGACTATCCGAACAAAATAGAAAACTAATTATAAACAATGAAACACTTCAAAATTCTCAACAACGTCTTGGGTTGGGTGGCATTTGCAATAGCTGCCGTAACCTATCTCCTCACGATCGAGCCTACGGCTTCGTTCTGGGATTGCGGTGAGTTCATCTCTTCCGCAAACAAGTTGGAAGTTGGTCACCCACCGGGAGCACCATTCTTCATCCTCACAGGTCGCATCTTTGCGCTCTTTGCATCTGATGCCACACAAGTTGCAGCGATGATTAACTCTATGTCAGCCATCCTCTCTGCCCTCACCATTCTCTTCCTTTTCTGGACCATTACGCACATCGTACGTCGCATTTTTACGCATGATGGTTCAGAACTCTCTCTCGGACAGGGAATCGCAACTCTTGGCGCAGGTCTTGTGGGTTCACTTGCCTACACTTTCTCCGACACATTCTGGTTTTCGGCAGTCGAAGGTGAGGTTTATGCCTTTTCGTCTCTTTTCACAGCATTGGTCTTCTGGTGCATACTGAAATGGGAAGATTCCGCAGAATCCAATTATTCAACACGTTGGATTATTCTCATTGCTTATCTGATGGGTCTCAGTATCGGTGTCCACTTGTTGAACTTGCTGGCCATTCCTGCTCTTGCGCTCATCTACTATTTCCGCAAAAGCGAAAAGGTCACTTTCAAAGGCGTACTCTACACATTGATTGTCTCTGTAGTCATTCTTGCTGCGGTTCTCTGGGGTATGATTCCAGGCTTCACAAAGGTGGCTTCTTGGTTTGAGCTTCTCTTTGTCAATGGTATGGGTTGTTCCTTCAACACAGGTCTCCTTGTATGGCTTGTCATCACCATGGCAGCAATCGTCTGGAGTATCTATGAAACTCACACAGGCAAGAACAATACACGTGCGATAATCTCCACGGTTCTTGTTCTCTCCCTGCTCGGTGTTCCTTTCATTGCCGGCAATGGGGTAATGAGCAAGGTCATTGGTGTTACCCTCATTGCCTTGTCTCTCGTTTTATTGCTCAACTTTGCAAAGAAAGTGAACATTGGTTTTCTGAACCTCATAGTTGTCTGTGCGACAGTGATTATCATCGGTTATTCCTCTTTCGCCATGATTATCATCCGTGCTTCGGCCAACACCCCTATGGATCAGAATGCACCTGAGGATATGTTTGCCCTTCAGTCTTACCTAAACCGCGAGCAATATGGCGACAATCCACTGATATACGGTCCTATGTACTCGGCACCAGAAATTCTCGACGTTGTAGGACAGCACTGCATTCCACGTCCTAAATACGCCAACGACGTCTGGCAGCAGAAGGTTAAAGAGACACCTGACGAAAAGGACAGCTATATATGCACCGGCAAACGTCAGACTGGCTATGAGACAGACCCTCGTTTCAACATGCTCTTCCCACGTATGCATTCAAGCCAGGGGTCACACGTCGAGGCATACAAATCCTGGGGCAAGGTTAAAGGTACACGTATAGCAGTTGACCGCTGTGGTCGTCAGGAAGTACGCATAATGCCAACAATGGGCGAAAACCTGCGTTTCTTCTTTGCATACCAATGCAACTTCATGTACTGGCGCTACTTCATGTGGAACTTCTCAGGACGTCAGAACGACATGCAATGTCATGGCGAACTTGACAAGGGCAACTGGATTTCCGGATTCTCTTTCATTGACAACCCTCGTCTCGGCGATCAGGATAAACTTCCTGCGTCATACACGAACAACCGCGGACACAACGTATATTACATGCTTCCTCTCCTGCTCGGCCTACTTGGCATCTGCTGGCAGTTGATGCGCAAGAAAGAGGGCAAGAAGCAATTCTGGGTTGTATTCACGCTCTTCTTCATGACAGGTTTGGCTATCGTAATGTACCTGAACCAGACACCTTATCAGCCTCGCGAACGTGACTATGCCTACGCAGGTTCATTCTATGCCTTTTCTATCTGGATTGGCTTTGGTGTCATGTTCTTCTACGAGATTTTCGACCGCATTCTCCATACGAATATTGGCAAATCTGCTGTTGCGGTAGTCATTACAGCAGTCTGTCTTCTCGTTCCTTACCGCATGGCAGCCGAGAACTGGGACGACCATGACCGTTCAGGACGTACAGTTGCAAGAGATTTCGGTCTGAATTATCTGAACAGTTGTGACGAACAGGCAATCATATTCTCGAACGGCGATAACGACACCTTCCCTCTTTGGTATAATCAGGAGGTTGAGGAGAACCGTACAGACATGCGTGTCTGCAACCTTTCTTACCTCAATACCGACTGGTATATCGACCAGATGAAGAGAGAGGCTTACACTTCAAAGCCATGTCCTATATCTTGGGACAAGACAGATTACCAATCCGGGCGTCTGGATGTATCACGTGTATATGACGACCCTCGTCTCAATGGTGCTGCGCTCGAGCTGAGCCAGATGTTACAGTTAATCCGCGACCCTCGCATGATTGAAGAGACTGGTATCGGCAACGTCCCTGCTTCTACTGTTTATATTCCTCTTGACCGCAACGACCTCATCTCCCGCGGAATAGTCGAGGCAAAGGACAGCGCAATGATTGACGAGGCAATGTTCATCAAACTCCGTGGCTCACTTTCCAAGGCTCAGCTTATGTTCCTTGAGATGCTAAATTCCAACAACTGGGAGCGTCCTATCTATGTCTGTGCTACAGTTGGTGACGAATTCTATCCAGCTCTCCAGAACTATATGGAGCTTGAAGGTCTTGCTTATCGCATTGTGCCTACGTATGGTCCTCGCGAGCGTGTCAACACAGCGAAGATGTACGACAACATGATGAACAAGTTCCTGTATGGCAACATCAAGGATCCTCATACATACATTGATGAGCAACACAACCGTATGGCTCGCACTATGCGTATCATGATGGCCCAGCTGGCTGAGGCTCTCATTCATGAGGGCAAGCGTGATTCTGCACGCACCGTTGCCGACAAGGCTCTCGAAGAGATGCCGCTCTTCAACGTTCCTGTTGATTACAGCACGTCAATGCTTGCCAACATCTACTATGAACTTGGCGACAAGGCAAAGGCTCAGGAACTCAACCGTGCTCTCATGAATGAATGCGTTGAACGTCTTGAATGGAATCTCACACTGAAATTCCAGCAGCGTAAAGCCGTATCAACCGAAATGAGTATGCGTCAGAACCTCGGACTTATCAACAACCTGCTCATCTCTGCCCGCCAGTATGGCGACACAGAGTTCCAGCAGGAGCTCCAGATTCTCTTCGACAAATACGTTCCTTACGTAGAACAGCTCGAAAACAATTGATAATTAACAATTGGATATAAATAAGCGGGATGTCTATCGACATCCCGCTTATTTTATTGTTCAATACTTTAGCTAAGCCAACGGCAAATTATCAATTGTCAATTATCAATTATCAATTCTTAAGGTGGTAATACATCTTTGCTACACCGTCTTTTCTGCTGTTGCCACCGTCTTTGGTATATTTCAAGACATATACGCCATCCAACAATTCAGGAATAACGACTTCAGATGATGTTACAGGGAGTTTCTTCACCAGTCTGCCATCAACACTATATATAAACAACGCATATCCGCTTATCACTTCAGAAACGCTTACGACATATCTGTTTGCTCCTTCTATCAAGGCAACTTTCAGTGTTATGCTCGTTGCTCCATCAACCAGCTGAGGGTCGTCGCCACCTTCCTTGGTCAACACTATAACCTCGTTCGAATTCTCAGTGACGTTCTCGTATCTGCCCTTTTCGTCCTTGTCAGTTGCACGGACAACATACTTATAATCTGTATTTGCCATCAAGCCAGTAGCATTGTAGAATGTGTCAGTCAACAACTGATTCTTGCAAACGAAAGTCGTAGTGCTTGCCATAGTTGCTGAAAAATAGTCAAATGCAACCTGACCTTTGGTCGGTGCGTATGAAATACGGAATCTGCGATATCCTTCAGCAGGAATCAACGCAGACTGATCTCCATCGGTCTGAGAATTTACTGCGATAGTTTTAAGTTTTGCCCAAGCACCTGTCTCATAATTCTGCGCCTCTATTTTCAGCACACCTTCAGACGATATTGAGTGAATCCAGAATGAGACTTCTGTCACGTCAGCAAGATACTCTTTTGACCACAATGTATCCTGAGCCGATGTAAAGGATACCGACTGATAACCATCTTTCTTATATGTGGTACTTGTTGTCGAGAAGTTTGCGCTCCATCCCTCGCTCAATTCAGGGAAACTCTCGAAGCTCTCGGCTTCAGTACTAGGCACATTGGAAACTGTATAAAGGTCAAGATAATATTTAGCACCTTTCTGCACGCCTTCAACAGTATCGTTCACATAACTCCAGTTAGCTGTAAAAGATGATCCATGAACATCAACTGCATCGTTGGCAGTCGGTGTGGTAATGTAAACCGGCCTGCGGTTTCTATACCTGAAATCCACAATCTTGTTCAACTTGCCAGAAGAGCCGGATGCCATGAATTTGTTATATTGATATTCATCGTATGTGACAGACTGTGGCGTATATTGTATTTCTATTATCTCATTGATTGTATTGTCCGCCGCTGGTGTCAGTATCAGAATGTTCTGAAACTGTCCACCGTCACCCTTCTTGCGCATTTTGAAACCATTATGGGATTTGAATGACAATGTCACATTCTCACTTATGTCATATCCGTTAACCTCAAAATCCTCGACAGCATTAGGTTCGTTGGTATAAGCATCTATATCCTTGACTTTAATCTGAAGGTTTGTAATATTCCTTAGATAGTCAAATGCGCAACATGTATCTTTATCTTCAATGTTTATGATTTCACGTTTGAACGGTTCTGTAGCACCTCTAGGAGTCAACTGGCAATAGTTGACCCCACTGCTTCCAGGGTAGCAGTCATAGTCACTTCCAGATACAGAATAGATAGTAGGCAATATCGGTTCATAGCCCAAGTTGTCTTTGTCATTGTTTGGTCCATTGCTCGTCCACGTTCCGGCATTATAGACCACATGTGTAATCAGCAAACCTTCACCTATGTTGGTATATGTATCTCTTCCTTCTTTTTTCCTGTACTCCAGCATATAGAATTCAAGAGGATTAGGTCCTGAACCACTAAGGTTGTGCGATGTCTTTGAAATGAGATATGCAGTGTTGCTTGATATCAATGATTTCAACTCGTATGTTCCCTCGCAGTTGACTGATGTATCTTCTGTCAGAGGAATAGGTGTAAGCCAACCGACAAAGAATCTCTCGTATGCCGTATATGTCGGTGGAGTGTTGCCTCCATTGTTGTAGTTACCGCTTGTCATGATATCCCATGACCCCATTGCTGAATATCCCTTGGAATAATCTGTATCATAAAAATCCGGCAAACCTACGACATGAGAAAATTCATGACAGAACGTTCCGATACCACACATATACGAACCGCTGTTTCCCCTGAATTCAGATGTGCAGGCATAATCATTGATTGTCACTCCGTCGAAACTATACAAACCATAAATGCGTGACCTGTGAGGCCAGATTGTATTGTCTCCACCTCCTTCTGCCTCACCATGGCCTGCATAATAGACAAATATATTATCAACAGTTCCATTGCCATCAGTATCATACAACGTAAAATCGACGCCATCATTATCCGCAGCATTGCAGGCATCAATAATCATGTCTTGCGCATTTTTGTCAGTCCTTGAGCCATCATTGGCTCCATAATATTCAGCATTGCGAGGCAACGTATATGGGCCATACACATCAAACTGAGGTGAAAACTGACCGTATGAAGCCTCCGTGAAATAGTCGTTTATAGAACCTGTTCCGCCATTGTCGCTGTAATTGGGTTGATTGGCCAGATTCTCAAATGCCTGCTTGCTTTTTGTAAAAGGCTTATCTTTGAAACCGGCAAGAATGATAATTGTTCTTGGACTGCCTTTCCTTGGGAATTTCTGAACCGGTTGAGCGGTTTCTGCCTTCATCCTCTGCTGTCTTGCTGCCATATCAAGCCTTGACGCTATTGCATCAGCCTTGGCAAGTCCACGGACATACATCTGCTCTGTCAGCGAACGATTCAACTCGTTGTTTGCTTTCACGCCTGTCGGAACGACATATTTTCCATTGGAAAAATCGCCATATTCCATAATGCCGGCCTCATTTCTTGCCAACAGATACCCGTCTGTAGAAGTCATGAAATTGAAATTCTCATCACCATGGAGATAGAAGCAAATCTCTGTCCCATCAGCCTGACTTACAGTGATTAGACCTGGATAGGCAGGAGCTGCACTGGCAATAACACACAACATTGCCATGACAGCAACGAATACAAATTTTCTCATATAATCTTTAGTTTAGCTATTTACGAAATACAGACTGCAAATTTACAACTTTTTCCTGACCCACGCAACATTTTTCAAAAAAAAAAGTCCATCCTGCAAAAAATGCAAGATGGACAATTTTTATAGTGACAATCTATTATTATCTCTGATGAGCCATACGGAAGATTGCACCGAGAGTCTTTGTAACGTTCATCTGAACCTTCAAAGCTGAATTGCGAACTGCACCCATTCTCTCATGCTCTGGAGTATGGTTGACCTTCTTAGGAGCTGCTGCAGCACCTGAAGAATAACGGATAGTCTGAGCCTCAGACATCATGAGGTTACCCTGATCATCAAAAGCATAGCCGAGATATTCCTCGCCTGTCTCAGGATCCACCTTAGTCTCAAGTTTCAAGCAGTAGCCAACCATTGGGTTGCCATAAACAGTTGCATCGAATGTATAGTTGTCAGTCTGCAACCAAGCATCGCCTGTACCTGAATTCAATTCAATCACACCTGCTGTAGGGTAGCCCATAAGAGGCAATGTATAGGTGCTGGCATTTCCTTCTTCGTCAACATCAACCTGTACAGGAACTATCTTAGAATCATACATATTCCAGAAAGTATAATCATCAATTGATGGACCTTCCTGACCCTCTTCTGTTGTGAGAAGTTGTGTAAAGAACTCAAGATACTGCTCCTCGTCAAGGTGACCAGCCTGGAAATAGCCAGGGAAAGGCATAGCCTCTACACCATCAGGACGGATTGAATCCAAAGCTGTCACATCTTCAATAAACTCACGCTCACCGAGAACGTATGCATACTTGCTATCCTGCATGAAAGCAAAGAAGGTCTCGAGAACGGCACCCTGAGATGCGCACTGGAAATAACCATCTGCATCGAAGAAGCAGTCAGAAGAGAGAATCCAAGCACGGTAACGCTCAACAGAATCCTGGAACAAACCAATCTGAAGTGTTTCACCATCTACGACAGTATCATAAAGGTGTACCCACTCGTTGTATTTAGGGAAAACAGAATCGAGTTTGTCACGATTTCCTTCAATTCTTGTTGTTCTTACTGTTGCATCATCGCCATCTGTAACCTCGGCTGCACGGTTGCGACGCTTTGTGTAGATAGCATACTTGCCGCTCTCCCAATCCTCTGATGGCTGCATCAGATAGAAGTCATGGAATTTTAAAGAACTTGCAAAGTCAACTACCGACACAGCAATAGTCTGAGTGTAAGAAACCTTCTCGTTGTTGACTGCAGCAGAAGCTGTAACTGTTACTACAACAGGAGCACTTGTAATGTCATACGCAGCAACGACACCAGTCTCGTCAACAAAGACCTTTGTAGGATCTGCACTTACGAAAGTGTACTCTGGGGACACATTGCCATCTACTGTCATTGAAAGACGAATCGACTCGCCCTGAACCAAGGTGATGGATGCACCTTGATTGATTGTAAAGCCTTTGAAGCCGCCCTTTTTGTCTTTTTTACAACCGGTAAGAACCAGAGCAACAGCTACCAAACAAAAAATTAATGTTTTTTTCATAATTTCTTAATTTGAGTTATTAATTAAACAATTAGTTATTCAAATATTACAGCATATTAGTCGTTTATCTCGTTGTTATATACTGCCTCTGAACCAGGCATGATATAAGTCACATAGTTCCACTCGTATGCCTTCATCTCGTCGCCAGCATTAGAATAGTGGTTAGAGCCACGGAACTTGCTTGAATAAGCTGCACCATCAGCAGCGAAACGTTTCCATGTAATCAACGAACGACCTTCACCCCACAATTCAACACGCCAGTTCATGTAAATCTGCATAGTCAAGTCGCCACCGTAATATGAAGCCAGGTCAACAGGACCATCGAAACGCTCTTCAAGCAAGAAATTGAGATATTTTTTCGCAGATACAGCGTCACCAGCCCTCATTGCAGCCTCTGCTGCTACGAGATACATCTCTTCAATACGCATATAGACAACGTCATTCTTCCAGTCACGATCAATCTCGTCGGCAGTCACACCTCTGTTCAGGTCATAGAACTTCCAATCTGGAATAAACTTTCTGGTTGCATCGAACCACTGTTTGCGGATATCATTGTCAGGAATCTCGGCATAAAGATTGGCATCACAGCCCTTCAATGCGCCAGCAAATGCGTATGAATATGTGTGCACATCAATATGTCCCCAGAATGAAGCCAAACCTGTATAGTTTTCGGATGTAACATCCAAGCCCCACATCCATGAATTATCCTGTACATTAACGAAACCTGTAGTCAATACGTTGTCGTAAGGCATTATCTGGTAACGTTCGCCACCGATAACATCAATAGCATGTTGGTATGCCTGCTGATAGCATTTTTCAGGAGTATTCTCGCCGCCTTCAGCACTTGCATAGAGCCATGCCATCTGCAAATAGTTATATGCCTGCAAAGCACGTGCAACATCTCCATCGATGAACAGTTTAGATGTTCTTGAGAAACCAGTCTTGTCAAAGAGGTCGATAGCCTTGGCTAAGTCATCGCGAACAAACTCACGAACCTGCAAGAAGGTTGAAAGAGGCTGTTCCTTTACAAGTCCAGCTGGTGTTGTATCGTTCTGTGTATAGATTGGAGCCAGATCATAATCCGGTCCAACACCATGCTTGCCATACTGACTCATCTGGCTCATATCGCCAGCGGTAGGGCCATAGAGGTTTGCAAGGGTATAATAAGCGTATGCACGCATTGACAGTGCCTGTGCGTATGCCTCTTTCTCCTCTGTTGTAAGAGAAGCTTTCTTGTCAAGAGAACGCATCACTGCATTTGCATTCATGATAATTCCATAGAAATATGTCCAATAGTAACCGGAACGGCTACTCAACTGACGGTGTGCGTCAGTCACGAACCAACCGTATGCTTCGGCACACATTGCCATATCTGACGATGTGAGGTCTGACACAAGGTCGATTGTCTTCTGACCGAAACCATCATGCTCAGCGCCACAGTTTCCGTAGGTATAAAGCTGTGCATAGAGACCCTTGACGGTTCCCACAGCAACATTGTTCATAGAGTTATACTCTTCCTGGGTCAAGGTACTGCCTGTAAGCTCCTGATCCAACCATGAACTTGCGCAACCGGTCAAAGCCAGTGCTGCAATCAAGCTTACTGCTAATATTCTTATTGATTTCATAGTGGTAATATTTATTTTGTTTTACGTTTAGATTAGAACGAAATCTTAATACCACCCATGACTGTAGAGAGTGGAGAATAGCTATATGTATCCGAACCACCTCCGAATGACGCCATAGGGATATAACCCTTGCGAGCGGACAGACAGAAGAGGTTATCGCCTGATACGAATACGCTCAACGAGTTGAGGTGAGCCTTGTCCATCAATTTCTTAGGGAACGAATAGCCAATGCGGATATTAGACAACGTCAGATAGCTTGAAGAAATCAAGAAACGGGTTGAAGCATAGTTAGGATAGTCGTCCTGACCGTTAGAGAGTCTTGGAACAATCTTGCTGCGCTCGTCTGCCGACATGTCAGCCCACTTGTCACCAATTTCCTTTGTCCAGCGGTTCTCTATATCCTGATGCCAGTTTGTCTCACCTGCGCGGTTTGAGTGCATCAAGGTAGCGTATGCTGAATCATATCCATAACCACCAAGGCTATACTGGAACGAAGCAGAGAGCTCGAAACCTTTGACTGCCAAATCGAAACCGAAACCACCCTGAAGCTTAGGAATTGCAGACTTGCCTACATAGAATGAAGATGCATAGTTGTAATTGTCTGTCACATTCTTCTCGAGAATCAGGTCAGGATTTTCAAGATACTTCTTCTGAGTCTTCTCGTCAACCAATACGCAGAACTGACCCTTGGCCTTGTTCTCATTATATACTGCCTCGTCTGTTACCCAGTGCTCCATGATGTATGAGTGTACAGAAGAAATGTAGTCCTGACGATAATCAAATGTTGCGCCAAGCAAATCTTGTGGGTTGTAATACTGAACATAGAGTGCTTTACCTGTCTTGCCATCTACGCCTGCATATTCACACGTATAATAATCATATCCGTTAGCAGCATGGCCTAATGATGAAGAACCATTCATGTTCATTGTCTTTCCAGAGTTGTCCAGAGGCATCTTTGTCATCTTGTTGTTATAATATGCACCATTCAGACGGATGTCGAAGCGGATACCGCCCTGATCGTAAGCATGAACGAATGCCTGGAACTCAACACCTTGGTCAACAAGGGCACCGTCGTTTACATAATAGTAAGAATAACCGAGTGATGGAGCTACATAACGTGGGAACAACATATCACTTGTCGTTCTGTGGTAGTACTCAGCCTCGATATCCAAATACTTGGTGATACCCATCTCGAAACCGACGTTCCAGATTGAAGATTTCTCCCAAGTCAGGTCTTTGTTACCGATGTAGTCGAGAGAGTAACCAACCTCGCCGTCCACATTATATATAGAGTAGTTGTTTGTATAGAGGAACAAACCGATGTTCTGGTTACCGAGTGTACCCCAAGATGCCTTGATCTTAAGATTCTTGATAACGTTGGAAACGTCACTGTTGTTCTTTATCCAATCCTCGTTTGACATCAACCATGCCAGACCTACTGCACCGAACACACCCCAGCGGTGACCCTTTGCAAATCTTGAAGAGCCATCACCACGCAATGTTCCATGGAAGAAGTAACGCTCGTCATAATTGTAACGGAACTGACCGAAATAAGAGTCGATGGTTGCCTTGTTGGTATATGATGCAATTGACGACATCTCGATGGCATTTGAAAGTTCGAGACCTTCTGGACGTGCCGTGTAGTTCTGAGAAGCACCCATCACGCTCTGAGACATGTAACCAGTCTCGTGAGCAACGAATGCATCGATGTTGTGGACATCTGAAACTGACGTAGTGTATGACAAGATCTGGTTCCAAGTGAATGAGAGGTAGTTGTTCTGAGTCTTCGAGATACGACCAACTCCTGCTGCATCACCGTAGTAAGCGTTTGTCAAGTCAGAGTTGTTTGAACCTACAAACTGTACACCGAAGTTGGTCTGCAATTTGAGACCTTTATAGAATGTGACCTCCAACATTCCGTTACCAGCCAACTGGTGGCGCTCTGTGCGGTCTTTATCGTACTGCAAAGCACCTGCAGGGTTGATGCCATTACCGTATGTACGGCCGATTACGTTTCCGTTCTGGTCAACATCACCGTAGTCGTAAGCGTATGGGTGTGAGCCATCTGCATTCACGATTTTGGTATCATACAAACGATAACCGTTTGCGTCACGCAAGAATACAGGGTAGATTGCAGGACATTCGTTGACGTATGCGAAACCGTTGTTCATGTTCGAAGACTGACCAGGCGAATTCATGTGTGAATAAGAATAAGACATATTCAAGTTACCCTTCAACCATTTCTTTGCCTGATGGTCAACGTTTACACGTGCTGTCAGACGGTCGTAGTCAGAACCGATATAGTAACCTTCATCCTTCAAGTAACCGAAAGAAGTATAATATGTAGTCTTGTCTGAACCGCCATGGATTTTCAAGTTAGCCTCAACCTTGTTACCATTGCGGAAAATTGCTTTCTTCCATCCTTCTTCTGGATCATCAATGTAACCCTGTTTCAAGACAGGAGCCTGAGTACCGGTAAAGAATTTTCCTGTATAAGGGTCTATGAGGTTCTTGCCATCTGTAGTCCAACGGTTATACAAAGCAGGAAGACCACCCATATTTACGTCGAACAGTACGGAGTTTGCAATATTCGCGTTATAGTTTCTTGCATTATATATACCCTCCCAGCACAACTCAACATAACGCTGAGGATCCTGGATTGTCTCGTACATTGGAATAAGACGCATGTTACCACCATACTTCACGTCGATGTCAATCTTTCCATCTCCGCTTGTACCTTTCTTGGTAGTGATGAGGATGACACCGTTGGCACCACGTGAACCGTAAAGTGAAGTAGCTGTTGCATCCTTCAAAACAGTGGTCGATGCAATATCAGATGGGTCGATACCAGAAATATCGCCATCGAATGGAATACCATCCACAACATACAAAGGAGCAGTTGATGAGTTGACAGAACCCAAACCGCGGATACGGATAGTAGCTGACGCACCTGGCTGACCTGTTGTAGAAACGACTTCAACACCAGCAATCTCACCAGCCAAAGCTTTGGTGACATCAGAAGGATTCTTCTTCTCGAGGGTCTCACCCTTGACTACTGTTGCAGAACCGGCAAACGACTTCTTGGTTGAAGTACCATAAGCGACTACAATGACCTCATCGACTTCGGTTGTCTCTTCCGACATTGCAACCTGCATTCCATTTTTCGCTTCCTGTTTAACGGTTACATAACCCATAAACGAGAAGATCAGAGTTTTTTTACCGGCAGGAACCTTGAGTGTGAAGTTACCATCACCGTCAACCGTAGTACCGATAGAAGTTCCCTCCACCTGAACAGCCGCACCAATCATAGGATCACCAGTGGCAGCATCTACTACCGTTCCTGAAATGGTAACGTCTTGTCCGAAGGCAACACTGATACCGAGAACCAGCGCCGTGAACAAAAGAATTACTCTTTTCATAAATTGAATTTGTTTAGTTATAAATTTGAATTAAATATTTTCAATCAACAACTTACGCACAAAAATCCACTCCAAAATGACATCCTCGGAGAAGAGTACATTTTAGACTACAAAGATAACCATTTTTTACCACCTGCACAAACAACTTGCAATTTAATTTTCATATACTTTACAAGCACTTTGCAAATATCTATTTTAACATTTAGTAAATTTCGCCTTGCAATATATAATTGACAAAAAACAAGTGATATAAATCACTTCATGGATTTATATCACCTCTTAATTTTATGCTATAAAACATATCAACACCCAGCAACTACTATTACAATCTCACCTTTAGGTTCCTTCTCTTCAAATTTTTTCTTCAACTCTGCCAGAGTCCCCCTTCTGGTCTCTTCATGTATCTTGGATATCTCCCTCGTCACAGTGGCCTGTCTTTCTCCACCAAAATGCTCTGCCAAATCGTTCAATGTCCTGACCAGGCGATATGGAGATTCATAAAAAATCATTGTTCTCTCTTCTTTTTCCAGTGCTGCAAGCCTGGCCTGACGGCCTTTTTTTTGCGGCAAGAATCCCTCGAAGCTGAATTTGTCGGAAGGCAAGCCTGAGTCGACCAATGCAGGGACAAATGCCGTTGCACCAGGAAGGCACTGTACATCAAGACCTCTCTTCACGCACTCTCTGACCAGCATGAATCCAGGGTCAGATATTGATGGTGTGCCGGCATCACTGACCAATGCAATATTCTCGCCAGACTCTACCCTATTTGCGTACTTTGCTGCTGTCTCGTGCTCATTGAATTTGTGATGCGACATCAGCGGCGTGTGTATGTCGTAATGGTGGAAAAGCACACTGGTGGTTCTTGTATCTTCAGCAAGCACCAAATCAACCTCCTTGAGCAGCCTCAATGCCCTGAGTGTGATATCCTCCAGGTTCCCGACTGGTGTAGGTATTATGTAAAGCATGTCGTCAGAATCTTCTTTCTACAAGTCTCAAAAAGTCCATTGTCACCGGCAAATCCATATCCCAGTCGAAATTCTTTTCGATGTACGCCAATGCCTCGTCAAGATTTTTCATTTTATTCAGTAATTCCACTGTCTCAGCCATCTTCACAGCATCCCCCGCAAACAGTTCTCTTTGGAATCTGAACCTGTCGGCTATCGTAATTGCAGTCTGCAGCCTGTCTATCTTGGCAGAATTCAAGCTCGCGGCTACAGTCTCACGTTCAACACGTTTCGACAATTTCTCGGCCAAAGACTCTCCACCCTTGATTGCATCAGCTATTGTAGGTTTGGCAACACTCTCCTTGGCATTCTCCTTTTCAACAGGTTTTTCTGTCACGGCTGATTCTACAGGCTTTACTGGTTCTTCGGGTTCTGCAGGTTCTTCGGGTTCTGCAGGTTCTTCAGGTATCACTGGCAATTCCTGGCGGACAGGCTCTTCAGTCTCAACCGGTTCTTCTGGTACTGTAACCACCGGCATCTGATTCTTGGCTGTTTCTTCCTGCGGCAAATCCGTTTGGCATGCCATCTCCTCTCTCTTTCCGTATGCTGCAGTTGTTTCAGAATCCTTGGCAGCGAGCAGTTCCTCCATTCTCACGATCTGCAACTGCATTTGCGTAATCTTCACCTGCATTGAACCGAGAAGTGCTTGCAAACCATCCAACTGGCTTTGCTGAACGTCTATCCTTGCCATTAGTTTCCTATTCTGTTCTTCTACCTGTTCAACAGTAGCCACATTTCCCAGTTGTTCTTTAGTCACTATTCCCTCTACAAACTCAATCAATTGTTCTCTTTCCATCATATATATGTTTACGTTTTGTTTCACAATCATGTTTACAGCGATATTCTACCGATGCTCAGAATATACACTGCTGCGACTCCGTTGTGGATTCGCCATGAACCCAATATGAACTCGATTCATCTTCGATGATTCTTCGATTGGGAATCGAGTTCAATTCGACTTCAATTCGAGTTCAATTCGAGTTCAATTCGAGTTCACTACGGCTTTTATTAGATATATCTAAAGTCTTTCGGCAGCCTTTTGCTGTCACATCACTGGTATATCTCAAGACTCGCAGTCAATTTTCGGTGTTATCCCGACTATGGCTTGAGGTCTGAAACAGGAAATATGCGTATGCCACCCTGAGTAAAGAGTATGGAACGGATTGATCCAGCTCTTCGAACAAATCGCCAAGTGTCATATTCTTGTTTGCCGCAAACTTCTCCATAGCCATCTCCAATATCTCACCGTCAACAAAATCCTGTGCATCAAGTTCGCCTTTCTCCACCAGCACTGCCACATGTCCCATGACAGTACTCTCCTTCAATCCCCTCACATGCATAACCTCCTCAACGGTCTTTCCCTCCTTCAACAACTGCAATGTCTGCTCGTAAGTTGACAACTTCTGTTCTTTCGGTTTTTTCTTGTCTCCGACTGAAGTATTTCCCTTTTTCTTTTCGGAAGATGGAACATTCTTGAAGGCATCCTCGTCAAACAGATTCTCTGGCATTCCGCTCGAAATACCCTGTTCTCTGCAAAAACGTTCCACTATAGCCAGGCAATCTGCGCCGAACCTTTCAATCTTCACCTTGCCAAAGCCCTTGATATGTTCCAATTCCTTGCGTGTTCTCGGCAGATATGCTGCGACATCCTTGAGCACCTGATTGCTGAACATTGCAAACAACGGGATATTGTAGTCCTCGCAATACTCTCTGCGCCACCCGCAAAGTCTCTTGAACAGCAAAGGATTCTTGACATTGTCCGACTTTGACATTCTATCCAGTGCATATGCCTTGACATTGAAACGTCCGGGCACAAACCTGCTCCGCACCTCAAAAAAATTATCGACGGAACAATCGTCCGCCACCCCATCCATTATGAAAGACTTTTTTGAGAGCAAATCATAAAATTCATGGAGCGTGTCAGTATAATTCTTGGCCAGATCACGGCTCTCGGTAACGAAATCAGACGAGAGCACTTTGCTTATCTGTTCGTTCAGCAATGGGACGAAATAGCCGGCAGCAGCCCTCACCCTTTCCTGCACCTGCTCATCGGCAAGGCCACGCAGCTGCTGCTGAAATCTTGACCCTATGGTGGCATTGCCTGAAGCACTGTCTGCCAAATCCCGTACAAAGTCTGCCAACCCGTCAGTAAAAGATGACACATGACCTATCGTCCTTGCTTTTAATTCAAGCGTGAGCTCATAGAGAGGCTTGAGGTCAAAGAGGTCGAGCAGCAACACTTTACGATATATCAGTTTGTCCGACTCAAGCAATCTGCGAAAATCAGGTTCGGACATTGCCGTGGCACAATAAGCGGCCACTCGCTGGTCAACTCTGAAAGCAGAACTGTTAACCATCGAAGTAAGCACTATGCCGTCAAGAGTCCTGCACCTTGAGAAAGCCACATAGACCTGTCCAGAGGCAAAGGCAGCAGCAGAGTCGATGACGACCTTGTCGAAAGTCAGACCTTGACTCTTGTGTATCGTTATCGCCCAAGCAAGGCGAAGAGGCATTTGGGCAAAAGTGCCCAACAAGGTTTCCTCTATCTCGTTGGTTGACTTGTTCAGCTTGTACGACTTGTTTTCCCAAGTCTCGCGCGTAACCTCTATTACATCAGGATAGTTGTCACAATCCACATAGACCTTTCCATCTTCAATCTCTGCAATACGGCCTATCATGCCGTTAAAATATCTCCTGGGAGTCTGTTTGTCATTCAGGACAAACATAACCTTTGCTCCCTCCTTGAGTTCAAGTTCAAAATCAGTAGGATACGATTTTTCCGGGAATTCTTTTTCGACGACAGCGGTAAAACGTGTGCTCTTGGACTTCAGTTTTGCCAGCTCCTTTGAGTTGATGTCATCAGCCTTTGCATTGTGTGTGGTCAGAAGTATCCGGTCGTCATCATCTTCAAGTTGGAAATCAGGATTATACCTGCTGTACAGCATTCTGTACGACTGTTCGGAGACTTGATTGTTTCTAAGCTCGTTCAGCAGGTTGATGAATGCCATGTCGCTCTGACGGAATATTGTGTCAAGTTCCACAACGGCAGGTTTTGTTTCGGCAACCACAAGCGAGTCAAAGAAATAAACTGATCTGTAGAACTCCTTCATCATATTCCACTCTGTATCGGCAACTACAGGTGGCAGTTGATATAAATCACCGAACATCACGACTTGAACTCCTCCGAAAGGAACATCGGGTTTTCGCCTGTAATGCCGCAACACGGCATCTATGGCATCAAGCACGTCTGCCCGCACCATGGATATCTCGTCAATGATGAGCAATTCCAGCTCACGAAACAATTCTCTTCGTGAACTACGTACCTGCTGTTCAGAAAAAAGCCACCTCCTTCCCTCGACAGTAGGCAGCAACGGACGAATAGGCAGTTGAAAAAAAGAGTGAATAGTGACACCCTCTGCATTTATGGCAGCAACACCGGTCGGGGCTACGACAATTGTCTTCTTGTATTTACGAGAGACAATGTTTCTGAGCATGGTAGTCTTTCCAGTACCTGCCTTACCGGTGATAAACAGTGAACGGTTGGTCTTCTCGACCATTTCCATCACAGCACCATATACTGCGCTTGCCTCCAATTATTGTTCTTTTTTTGAAAAAACGTTTTTCACGAAGAACCAGCAAGTAAACACTGCAACACCCACTCCTGCCAATGCATAACACCATTCGACGGTAAGGTCAACTCCAATACTTGCCAATGCTGGATTTATTCCACATTCACGTGCATACAAAAGGAAGGTCAGGGAAACGGCCGTCATGAACATCGCAGGAATCAACGAAATCCAATAACACTTTTTCTCTTTAGACAGATATATCGAGATAGCCCACAGGGTTATAGCAGCCAAAGTCTGGTTTGACCATGCGAAATAACGCCAGATTATAGAAAAATCAAGCCTAAGCAACAATACGACGACAGCAATCATAGGCAAAACCAGCACTATCCTGCGCAACATACGGTCCTGACGCGCCTTGAACATGTCAGCAAACATCAGTCTGGCAGACCTGAGGGCAGTATCACCGGTAGAAATTGGAGCCATCACGACACCCAACACTGCCAACGCTCCTCCGACTTTGCCCAACCAAGACTTGCAAATCTCATTTACCACCAATGCATCGGGATTAGAGCCCTTTGGCACACTTGCCACAAAGTCGTTGAGACCTTGGGTAGAACCCCAGAACGAAGATGCTGCCGCAGCCCAAATCAACGCGACAAGACCTTCGACTATCATTGCACCATAAAAACACATCCTGCCATATTTCTCATTCGAGATGCACCTTGCCATCATAGGCGACTGCGTTGCATGAAAGCCAGAGATGGCACCACACGCTATCGACACAAACATCATTGGGAACAACGGATAGCCCCTAGGATGACGGCTGGCCAGACCATCTGTCAGTTCAGGCACGGGTGCCCAATTGACAATCAAAGACACCAAAATCCCCACAGCCATGAATATAAGCAATAATCCAAAGATTGGATATATCTTGCCAATCACTTTGTCAATAGGCAACAAAGTAGCAATCACATAATAGGTGAAGATTATTATCAGCCACCATATTGACTTGACTGAAGGGAAGATACCTTGCAGAATAGCTGCCGGCCCGCTGAGAAAGACTGCACATACCATGACCATCATAAACGGCAATACTACTCTCAGAACTCTCTGAAGACGTTTGCCTAAAAACTCGCCATTGATTTCCGGCAGCGAAGCTCCGTTCCTTCTCAATGACATCATGCCTGAGAAATAATCATGCATCGCACCACCGAATATCGAACCGACAACAATCCAAAGGAAACATGCGGGACCATACATTGCACCCATCACTGCTCCAAAAATCGGACCGAGACCTGCAATATTCAAAAACTGAATCAGAAACACTTTCCAGGCAGGCATCAACACATAATCCACACCATCAGTAGAAGATTTTGCGGGCACCTTGTTGCTTGGATTGACACCAAACACCTTTTCAACGATCCACCCATATACCACATAACCAAGTACTAAGAGTACTATTGAAACAAAAAATGTTATCATTTTACACTGTGTATTATTCCGCTGCAAATTTACAATTTTTTTTTGAAGATGTCGTTTTTTTCATGATTTTATTTTCCACTGTTTCAAAAAAAATCATTGGCATACATGTTGATATGTGGAGCACAGAACGGTTTTATCCGCTCTGCAATGAGTTTTAATGTCATTTTGGCAGAAAATAAACTATCTATATATGAATTTTGACGATTTAGAGACAGAAAAGCATGAGATCATCCAAGTGGTGGGTACTCCAAGCACACAAGAAATGAAATGCAAAGACGGAGATATTCTTCCTCTGCTCACAATGCGCAACATGATGCTCTTTCCTGGAGTAATCCTTCCGATTCACGTTGGCAGGGAAAAATCACTGAAACTTATCCGCAGCGTTTACAAGAAGGACGGGGAGTTGATAGCGTGCACACAGTACGATTCATCAATTGACGATCCATCCTTCAACGACTTGCACAACATCGGATGCGTTGCCGAAATCATAAAGGTCCTCGACATGCCTGATGGTTCTACCGCCGTAATCCTGCAGGGGAAAAGCCGAGCCATGACAATGAATCTGGTTTCAGAAGAACCTTACATGAAAGTGACAGTGCGTCCCATAGAGGATTTCTGTCCTGAAAACAATGACCCTGAGCTCAAAGCCATCAGCGATGACATCACCAAACTTGGTATGCGCATAGCGAAAGAAACGGAAATCCTACCCGAAGAATTGAACATGACTGTCGGCAAAATGGATGACCGCAAACTCATCATCAACTTCTGGGCATCTAATTTCAAATGTGAAGCCGTAAAAAAAGTCGAACTTATCGACGAACCGAATGTCTTGGAACGCGGTTTGAAACTTCTTGCGCTTATGAATGCACGCATTCAGATGCTGGACGTGAAGAAACGTGTCCGCCGCAGAGTGAAAGGTGACATCGACCGCCAGCAACGCGACTACTTCATCCGCGAGGAAATCAAATCGCTCCAAGATGAACTGAACGGAGGCCAATACAACGATGGATTCTCAGGGAACAACGACATCGACGAGTTCATCTCTCAAGCCAAGAAAAAGAAATGGAATTTTGAGACAGAACGCCATTTCCACGCAGAACTTGCCAAGATGGAACACATGAATCCATCGTCGCCAGACTATCAGGTGCAATACGCTTACCTGAAGACCCTGCTGGATTTGCCATGGAACGAATACACCAAGGACAATTTCAACCTCAAGAAAGCCGAAAAGGTCATCAACCGCAACCACTACGGCATGGACAAGGTCAAGGAACGCATAATTGAATACCTTGCCGTTCTCAAGCTGAAAGGCGACATGAAGAGTCCCATCATCTGCCTGTACGGCCCTCCTGGTGTCGGAAAGACCTCTCTTGGCAAATCGATAGCCGAGACACTCGGCCGCAAGTATGCCCGGGTATCACTCGGTGGAGTCAGCGATGAATCGGAAATCCGCGGACATCGCAAGACATATATCGGAGCAATGCCGGGACGAATAATCAGCAACATCAATAAATGCGGGTCATCAAATCCTGTCTTCATGCTCGATGAAATCGACAAATTATCGCGCGACATCCATGGAGACCCGGCATCTGCATTGCTCGAAGTTCTCGACCCGGAACAGAACTCCGCATTCCACGACAACTACCTCGACACAGACTTTGATTTGTCTCACGTCCTTTTCATAGCAACTGCAAACGACATAGGCACAATTCCTCGTCCATTGCTCGATAGAATGGAACTTATTGAAATCAGCGGTTACGTCACAGAAGAGAAAATCGAGATTGCGAACCGCCATCTTATTCCGCAGCAACTTGAAAAGCACGGCATTCACAAATCGCAAGTGAAGTTTGCGAAAGGAACGGTAAATTCTATAATCGAGAACTACACCAGAGAATCTGGAGTACGCGCTCTCGACAAGCAGATAGCCAAAATCATGCGTAAGGCAGCACGAACTCTTGCAGACAACGAAGACGCAATTATCAACGTTTCCACCGACAATCTGACCGATTTCCTCGGCACGTCACATATCGACCATGACTATTACGACATAGAGGGATATACTGGTGTAGTGACTGGTTTGGCATGGACTCAAGTAGGAGGTGAAATACTATTCATAGAATCTGCACTGAACAAGCAGAAAGAGTGCAAACTCTCTCTCACAGGCAATCTCGGAGACGTAATGAAAGAATCGGCTCAACTTGCGCTTGAATATATCAAATCACATACCGATGAATTGGGGATAAATCAGGCAACACTCGATGAACATGGCATACATGTCCACGTTCCAGAAGGCGCAACACCAAAAGATGGACCTTCCGCAGGCATCACAATACTGACAGCAATGGTTTCAAGTCTTACTGGCCGCAAGGTCAAGAACAGACTTGCCATGACAGGTGAGATTACCTTGAGAGGAAAACTGTTGCCTGTCGGTGGAATCAAGGAAAAAATACTCGCCGCAAAGCGCGCGGGTATAAAAGAAATCCTCCTTTGCATCGACAACAAGAAAGATATTGATGACATAAATGCTGATTATCTGGAAGGACTGCAATTCCATTTCGTAAGGACAATGCAAGAGGCTCTTTCTATCGCACTATACCCGATGGAATGATTTTTGCCAAACATCAATCATATCGACAATAATCAAGTCGCACCTTGTACATTTTCCTGTACACTTGGTGCGACTTGTCATTTTGCGCAATCTATGTTTATCATACAGCCACCCGTAATACCACAGAACCATTGCAACAGCGTCATTCGCATACACCTCACGTTCTACGACAAGGTTTGCGAATATGGCTCGCTGACACGCGAAGCATTGTCCATTCTTACCGAATCAATTATTCAATACTCAACATTCATTGAATTCACCGTTCTTGCACACGTGCCTCCATACATACCGCAACGCACGTATTCGCAGTACTGCCTTTTTGACAAATCAACCTCTTATAACCTTAACTTGTCCACCGTTTCCAATCTTAATTATTGCTGATGGTTCAGCACTGGAGATATCCCCCCGCCTATACTCTACCACATAATCAACGGCATTGATTATTTCCTGTGAAATCTCGCTGAAATTATGAGGTGTCGGTTCACCACTGATATTGGCAGACGTAGATACCAACGGTACGTGAGCAGCAGCACACAAGGCATTCGAAAACTCCTCGTTGGTAATCCTGATGGCTATACTGCCATCTTCAGCGACCAATGAAAGCGGTAAATTCTTCGCTTTATCATAAATTATAGTGGTAGGTTTGTCTGTCACCTCAAGCAAATCATACGCAATATCTGGCATATCCACCACATAATTTTCAACTCTACCGACATGATCCACCAGTAAAATCAACGATTTTGACTCAGTACGCCTTTTAATTTCATACACTTTGGCAACTGCCTTTTCATTAGTAGCGTCACATCCTATACCC
Source organism: Candidatus Aphodosoma sp. (assembly GCA_045600865.1). Taxonomy (GTDB): domain Bacteria; phylum Bacteroidota; class Bacteroidia; order Bacteroidales; family Paludibacteraceae; genus Aphodosoma. Next base: position 22,844 of record JAZRYS010000057.1, on the reverse strand, counting down.
CATACTGTATCTGTAGGATAGAGGATTACACCTCCACTTCGTAGCACTCTCAATGCTTCCTTCAAGTCTGATTTATCAAACATTTCTCACTATTTTTATTTACGGTGCAAAGATAGTGAAAAAAAACCGATGAAAACGCATCTCAAACTCGATTTTTTTTCGTAAATTTGCAATTTGAAAGTTCAATCTCCGGATTGGTCTTTTCCCACTTGATAATAAAAAAAACAACATAATGCAGAATCAGTGGATTTTCAAACGATTATCGCCTGATGAACAAGAAAAACAAACCTCTATTGCTAATGCTTTGGGCATTTCGTCCGTAATGGCGAAACTGCTGGTACAACGCGGAATTTACACTTTTGATGACGCAAAAAGCTTCTTCCGTCCTGATTTGGACCAATTGCACGACCCTTTCCTTATCAAAGACATGCAAAAAGCTGTTGACCGACTAAACAAAGCGTGTGAAAACAAAGAAAAAATTCTTATTTACGGCGATTACGATGTAGATGGGACCACGGCTGTGGCTCTCGTTTATAAGTTCCTGCAAGATTGTGGCTGTCCTTCACAACTTGATTTCTACATTCCCGACCGTTACAAGGAGGGATATGGACTCTCGCGCGAGGGAGTTGATTACGCTCGCGACAATAGCGTCAAACTCATCATCACACTTGATTGCGGAATCAAGGCCATAGAACGCGTTGAATACGCCAGTTCTTTAGGCATAGATGTCATCATCTGTGACCATCACACTACTGACGAAATTCTTCCAGCGGCAGCAGCTGTTCTGGATTCCAAACGTGCCGATGACACCTACCCATACAAAGACCTTTCCGGCTGTGGTGTAGGGTTCAAATTCATGCAGGCTTTTGCCATTAGCAACAACATTGATTTTTCGCACCTTGAATCTTTGTTGGACTTTGTCGCTGTCAGCATAGCTTCCGACATAGTACCTATCACCGGAGAAAACAGAATCTTGGCACACTACGGAATAAAGCGTTTGAATGAGCACCCATCAAAAGGCCTAAAAGCCATTATCGACACTTGCATCCCTTCAAGCAACAGAAACCACAAGGATCAGACTCCGCAAGAGATTACGATGAACGACATAGTCTTCAAAATCGGTCCGCGCATAAATGCCTCAGGCAGGATGAAATCTGGCCGTGAAGTCGTAGAACTGCTCGTTGCCAACGACGACACGCTCGCTGTACAAATCAGCAATAACATTGATGCCTACAACGAAGAAAGACGTGGCATTGACAAAGTGACAACAGCCGAAGCAGAAAGCATCATATTAAAGCAAGGCGACATGGAAAACCGCCGTTCCATCGTTGTTTTCAACCCAGACTGGCACAAAGGAATTGTCGGAATAGTTGCTTCGCGCCTTACCGAAAAATATTACAAGCCGACTATTGTCCTAACAGAAGCAAATGGATTGATAAGTGGTTCAGCTCGTTCCGTACACGGATTTGACCTCTACAGTGCCATTGATTCCTGCCGGGACCTTCTTGAAAATTTCGGAGGGCACACATACGCAGCAGGCCTTTCACTAAAGAAAGAGAATCTGGCTGAATTCACAAAGAGATTCGAAAAATATGTCACTGACAACATTCAAGAAGACCAATTGTTACCTCAAATTGATATTGACAGTGAATTAACACTGGCCGACATAACACCTAAATTCATACGAATCCTTCGGCAATTCGAGCCTTTCGGGCCAGGAAACACTCACCCTGTTTTCTGCGTCAGACGTGTTGTTGACCACGAATCAAAAAGCCGCACTGTCGGCCGTGACAATGAGCACCTCAAGCTTGATATCACAGACAATTCCGAAGCTGGAGTTTCAATGAACGGCATTGCGTTTCGCATGGCAGAATATCTGAATCTGATTAAGCGCAAAAAGCCAGTTGACATAGTATTCACCATTGAGGACAACAATTTCAACGGCAACATATCCCCTCAACTTATGATTCGAGATATCCGAATATCCGAATGAAAGTTGTCAAAAAGCAAGGCAGACATTAGTCTGCCTTGCTTTTTGACAACTTATTTCTCAACCATTCGTCCCATAAAAGCCACAACAGAAACATCACACCGTAGAAAATATATTTCATCACATGCTCATGCATAAAATCAAAATATTCTCTATGGTCACGCACAATGTAGGTCAGCAAAGTAAGTCTCAATATATTATACCCCACCAACACAACCATCGACAAAAGCCAATACCATATCTTATGAACGGATTTTCCTCTGGAAAACAGCAATATAACTGTCATCATATAAAATTGCTTTATAGCAGTACATCCAGCAATAATCTTGCTTCCGTTGCCATTTGCATAACTCACTTTATCCATGACCAACTGCGTCTGCACACCTAACAATGCCAACAACCGATGTGTTTTTTCCGCAAACCAAAGCATTGCATCAGAAAACACACATGAAATGTCAAATCCACAAAATGTTACGACACCCCCCTCCGACTGATCTCCTGAGATAGTCAGTTTCCATAAAAAATTCGAAGCGAAAAGGCATAACAGGAACAAGACAATACCTCTGTATGTTTCCGGCACTTTATTCCAAACCTTGCTGATTTCAGCCATTTTACCGTTATTTTATACCCACTCTTGCAAATGGAGGCAGTGAAACATCGCAAAACTCTCTATCTCTATATTTAAAACAACCAACCACCCCAACCATGGCAGCATTATCTGTTGTATAAGAAAACTTTGGTATGAACACCTCCACATTGTGACGTTTCCCATAATCAACAAACGCATTTCTCAGTCCAGAATTGGCAGACACGCCTCCTGCCACAGCCAATCTTGTCAATCCGCTCTCCTTCACAGCTTTATCAATCTTCTTCATTAACACCTCAATCACCGTATTTTGCAACGAGGCGCACAAATCCGCCTTGTTTTTCTCAATAAAATCGGGATCATCCTTAACATTGTCTCTCAACGTATATAGAAACGACGTTTTCAACCCACTAAAACTATAATCCAATCCCTTGATATTCGGTTTGGCAAACTGAAAAGCCTTTGGATTGCCTTCTTTTGCCAATTTATCGATGACAGGACCTCCTGGATACGACAATCCCATTACTTTAGCACATTTGTCAAATGCTTCACCGGCTGCATCATCAATTGTCTGACCCAATATCTCCATATCATTGTATGCATTGACTCTGATTATTTGAGAATTTCCTCCCGATACCAAAAGACATAAGAACGGCATTTCGGGGACACTAGCCTCCACACCCTCTTCCATGATATAATGAGCCATTACGTGCGCCTGTAAATGATTTACATCTATCAGTGGTATGCCAAGTCCAAGTGCCATTCCTTTGGCAAATGAAGTTCCGACAATCAACGAGCCCATCAAACCAGGACCTCGCGTAAATGCGATTGCATCCAACTCTTTTTTAGCAATTCCTGCTTTTTTCAATGCTGCATCAACAACCGGGACAATATTTTGCTGGTGCGCTCTCGATGCCAATTCCGGCACTACTCCTCCATACATTTCATGTATAGATTGCGAAGCTATAACATTGGATAACAGGTAATTATCCCGCAACACAGCTGCCGATGTATCATCACACGATGATTCAATTCCAAGAATTATCATATTTTTTCACGCAAAAATTTTACCATTCAAAGATAAATTCGTACCTTTGCAAATTAAAGTGCAAAGGTAGTGAAAAAAATCAAGAAAATAGCACTAATTATAGGAATAACTTTCACCATTCTTATAACAGCACCATTTATCGCACTGAGCATCAGTCCGATACAGCGTGCTGTCGGCACTTACGCAACCGAGTTTTTGTCTGATTTCATAGGCGCGAGATTCTCTGTAGGCTGTGTGAAGCTGCATCATTTGACGAGAATTGACATCGACTCCGTGTACATCGAAGACAGACAACATGCAAAAATGCTGTATGTAGGTTCCCTTAGTGCCCATTTCAGACCATTTCCTCTTTTACACAAAGAAATTTCCATCAAAAAAATAGTCTTAGATGATATAGATGCCAACATTTACTATCTTCCAGACTCAACAATGAACCTGCAATTCCTAATTGACGCGTTCACTCCAAAAGAGAGAAAAGGTGTTCCCGACCTTGACCTTCCACAAATAATCCTTTCGAATGCAGACATAGACTACCTTGATTGGCGTAACCATCAGGAATTTCACATTAGAGACTTCTCCACAGACGTAAAATTCTCACTTCACAACAAGAATTGCATAAATCTTGAAATCGCCAGTCTGCAACTCAACGACCAGCAAGCAAAAAGAATCAACAACATAAAACTCAAATTCAAGACTGACGACAAAAGCATAAATGTCAAAAACCTGATTATTGACCTGCCAAATTCTCACGTTTCCCTGAAAAAGGCTACAGTAACCATCGAAAAAAATGCCGATTCATCGATTAATTGGGACGAATCGTCATACGACATAAACCTTGAGCCATCACACCTTGTCCTCAGCGACCTTGACTGGATTCTTCCTAAATTCAGGACAATAAACAAGCCGATAAACTGCCAGATAGTCGCCAAAGGCACAATCAATAATTTCAACACTAAAACAATAAAGGTTGACTACGATGAAAAAATCCTGCTTGATGCCAGCATTAGAGCCATAAACATCACTGACATTGCCGCATCAAACAGTTCAATAGAATTCAATGAACTGCGATTTGATGCCAAATCCGTCACAAATTTGATTTCGGACTTGACCGGTAAGCAACTCGACCTGCCGAAAGAGCTATACAACATAGGAGAATGCAGATATCGCGGAAAATTGTCGGGCAACCCATACAACATAGCCCTTAACGGCCGCCTTGAGACCACCATAGGCGATATTACCACCGACATCAAGCTCCAGACCCCTGATTCATTTCATTCTGCGGCAATATCGGGAATAGTCGAGACATCCAACATCAACCTTAAGGCAATACTCCCAAATCCCGCATTGGGTCTCGGCAACACACAACTTACCATCAGTGCCACTGCCCTGTTCTACAAAGACAAGAATTTCGACATTAAGGCAACAAGTGACATTAAATACCTAACATTCAAGAATTACAAATATAACGACATCAAAATAGACGGAAACATCAAACCGAGATTGTTCGAAGGAGCCATAGGTATAAATGACCCGAATGGACATCTTGATTTTCACGGGACGTGCGACCTTTACAATGATGAGAAAATCTTCAATTTCCAAGCAAACATAGACAGCGTCCAGCCAAACAATCTCAATTTGATAAATACTTATCCCGACTTGAGCCTATCGTGCAAAATAAATTCCGACATTTCCGCCAAATCCTTGATGACCGCCAATGGTGTCATAGAAATCGACTCTTTAATGATAAAAAATGCTGACAAGCAATACCTTTTTTCTAACATTAACATCAAGACTGTCAACAACGAAGACACTAACTACATCGACATAAAATCAGACCTCATAAACGGAAGCATCTACGGGAAATACAACATTGACGATGTATTAGGCAATATCTGCAGCACACTGTCCAAAGACCTGCAAATCATAAACAATCTCAATATAAAGAAACCGAAAAAAAACATCGCCATAACATCTTCGTTTGAGATTTCGCCTCTTGAAGAATTGATGAACGTGTTGAATATCAAGTGGCACACCACTCAACCATCCACCATCCATTTATCATATAATTCCAACACAGACCGTTTCTCGTCTTTCGTCAGCATACCCCGTATTTCCAACGGTGCGACAAACATTGACAGCACATTCCTTAATATCAACAATTACCGCGGCATAAGTGTACGTTTCAAAACAGCGACAGACATGAAGATGGGTCACCTGACAGCCAACGTCAACCTGCGAGCCCTGAACGACACAATATCGTCTTCCTTAATATGGTCAAGCACCAATGTCAGTAACAATCCCTTTGAGGGTGAGATTTTTGCAAACACAAAGCTCTCAGTATCAGACGGGCACCTTAACTCCAAGACCTCCTTCCTTCCCACACAATTCACGCTGAATAACACGACATGGCAATTTTCGTCAAGTGATGTAATCACAGGCAAGAACTTAATCTCCATCAATGATTTTGCGTTCTCGTCCGATAACGGGCAACTTATTTCTGCGACAGGTGAAATTTCCGACAACCCGAACAGCACATTGCGTCTCAAGATTGACAACATTCTGCTTGACTATATAAGTGACATGCTTCCAAAAGGGACAAGTCTCTCATTTGGAGGCAAGGTATCTGCTGACGGTGAAATTTCAAACCTTTCGGGCAAGACTCCACACATAAATGCAAATTTACGGTCAGACAATTTTTCTTTCAACAACACAGTATATGGTTCCATTGACGGTCAATGCCGTTTTGACAACACGAAGAACAGTTTGAATTTCTTGGCAAGGGTTTTCAATTCAGATGACACCATTGCAATTCTTGACGGAAATTACTTATTCAAAGATAAATTCCTGGACATTACCGGCAAGGCAAACGGAATGGAAATCAGTTTCCTCGACTATTATTTAGGTGAAAGTTTTGCCACGTTCAAAGGCAAAGCCTTTGGTGATGTCCATATTTATGGTTCCGGCAAGAAGATTGCCATTGACGTGGATGCCCTCGCTCGTGATGCCTCAATCCGTATAAACTTCCTCGGCAGCTCATTTCACTTCACTGATTCCATTCACATGGATAAAAGCATCATTGACTTTGGTACAATTGACTTAACAGACGACCATGGCCGTCATGGAAAACTGACTGGCCATATCTCGCATAACTACCTAAAGGACATGGGTTTCAACATAGCACTAAGAGTTGATACCATGAACATTATGAATACGACACGCAAAGACAGTCCAAATTTCTTCGGTAATGTGATCGCATCTGGTATGGTATATATATATGGAACAGACAAAGAGATTTCAATAACAGGAAAGGCCAATACCGAACCAGGGACAAACATTACGCTTCCTCTCGACAACTATACAGCCAGCGAAAATTCATTCATAACCTTCTGCAATCCGACATTCGCAACACAGAGCACTTCAACAGACATTCAACCATCACAAGGTGGCAATCTTATTGTTGACTTAATGCTTGACATTTGTCCAGAAACAGAGGCATCATTAATAATTAATTCAAAATCAGGAGATCAGCTCAATGCGAAAGCAAGTGGCAGTCTCCGTTTCAAATATGACATCAATGCGAATGACATGAAAATGTATGGTGTTCTTCAAGTTGTACAGGCAAAATATCTATTCACACTGCAAGACGTCATTCGAAAAGAATTCATCATCAAGGAAGGTGGAACCCTTTCCTGGAGCGGAGACATACTTTCCGCGACATTGGATCTGGATGGTTCATATCGTCTGAATGCAGACCTCTCCGAATTGCTTGACGAATCAATACTTGCAAATGTCACCCGAACGACAGTTCCCGTCGAGTGTCTTGTTGACATCACAGGCATTCTTACTCAACCCAACATAGGATTTTCCATCGTTTTGCCGAACAGTGAAGAAGAACTTAACAGAGCAGTCCAAAACACCATCAACACGACCGAAATGCTTAATCGTGAAGTCATAGCATTACTGCTGATGGGCAAATTCATCAAGCCTGAAACGATGAACAACAGTTCATTCCTCTCACAAAATGAATTATACGCAGTTGTCTCTTCGACCATATCTGCCCAGATAAACAACTGGGCTTCCCAAATGTTCGACAAATGGGGCTTCGGTGTCAACTTCAATTCTGCAGGTGAGGGTGCCTCTCGCGAAAACGAATACGAATTCAATTTTCAATACTCCCCTACCAGTCGTCTTATCATCAATGGCAATGTTGGCTATCGTGACAACAAGAATTCAAGTAACAACTTCATCGGAGACTTTGATATTGAATACAAAGTCATTCCTTCAGGAAAACTGCGAATCAAAGGTTACACCCACACCAACGACTATAACGAATTCAAGAAAGGGTTGACCACACAAGGTGTGGGACTAATCTGGAGTGAAAGTTTTCTGAACGCCAAGGACCTTCGTGACAGTTGGAAAGCCAACCACGAACGAAACAAACGAGAACGGGAAGAAAGAAAAATAGCAAGGCAAAAGAAAAAGGAAGCCAAACAACAGAAAAAAGCTGAAAAAAAAGAAAAGCAGAAATAAATTGTTATTTCTGCTTTTCCTTTTATTTCTGTCGAGGGAACAACAATATCGGTGTACCATGAAATTCCCAATTCTCTCTTATCTTATTCTCAATGAACCTCAAATACGGTGGTTTTATATATTGTGGCAAATTGGCAAACAGTACAAACGTAGGCACCTGTGTATCTGGCAACTGCGATACATACTTTATCTTAATATACTTTCCTTTTGTAGCTGGTGGTGGATAATTCTCGATTAACGGCAGCAGGAAATCATTGAGCTGCGAAGTGGTGACACGTCTTTTCTTGTTTTCGTAAACTTCCAACGCACTCTCAACCACCTTGAATATCCTTTGTTTTGTCAGTGCCGAAGTGAATATTATCGGGAAATCAGCAAATGGAGCAAGCCTTTCCCTTATTGCTGTCTCATATCGCTTGATGTCTTTTGAAGTCTTGCTTTCAACCAAATCCCATTTGTTTACACATACCACAAGACCCTTCTTGTTCTTTTGTATCAGTTGGAATATATTCAAATCTTGACCTTCAATCCCTCTTGTAGCATCAATCATCAATATGCAGACATCCGCACTCTCTATAGCCCTGATAGCCCTTATAACAGAGTAATACTCAATATCCTCATTGACCTTGGCTTTTTTACGTATTCCGGCAGTATCGATGATATAGAAATCATGGCCGAATTTGTTATAACGGGCATAAATGGAATCTCTCGTAGTTCCTGCAATGTCGGTTACAATATGTCTGTCCTCACCAATGAAAGCATTGATTATTGACGATTTTCCGGCATTTGGACGACCGACAACGGCAAATTTTGGCAAATCCTCCAATGCCTCGTTCACGTCAGGGTTGAGCAATGGCACTATCTGGTCCAGCAAGTCACCAGACCCCAATCCATTGACTGCAGACACGATGAATGGGTCACCCAATCCAAGGCTGTAAAATTCAGCTGCCTGATATTGCATTTCAAAGGTATCGACCTTATTGGCCACCAACACGACTTTCTTACCCGATGACCGCAAAATCTTTGCCACATGCTGATCCAGGTCTGTAACTCCATTCTGTACATCGACAACAAACAATATCACATCAGCTTCTTCAATAGCTATACCCACCTGTTTATTGATTTCTTCTTCAAAGATGTCTTCGGAATTAACAACCCAACCACCTGTATCCACTATGGAAAACTCACGTCCATTCCACTCGCAAAAACCATACTGCCTGTCACGAGTGGTACCCGCCTCATCACTTATGATAGCACGTCTTGTCTGCGTGAAACGGTTGAACAACGTTGATTTCCCGACATTTGGTCTCCCGACTATTGCCACTAAATTTGCCATATTATCAATTTATTTCTTGAACGTCAATTACAAATGCAAGTCATGCCCCATTCTGTCCTTCTTGGTGCATAGATATTTCTCGTTATATTTGTTTGGTTCTATTTCCAAAGGGACATTCTCGACTATCTCCAATCCATAACCTTCCAATCCTATGCGCTTTACAGGGTTGTTAGTCATCAGCCTCATCTTTGTAATGCCAAGTTCATGGAGTATTGATGCGCCAACACCATAATCTCTTTCGTCAGCCTGGAATCCAAGTCTGAGATTTGCATCTACTGTATCAACCCCCTCTTCCTGTAATTTGTAGGCAGCAATCTTATTCATCAGACCTATTCCCCTACCCTCCTGCATCAAATATACAATTGCGCCCTTCCCCTCTTTTTCAATAGTCTCCATAGCTTTATGCAATTGATCGCCACATTCGCATTTCAAAGAGCCAAAGATATCACCAGTAACGCATGATGAATGGACTCTTACCAACACTGGTTCATCTTTCTTCCACTCACCCTTAATCAATGCGACATGTTCCAAACCATTTGATTTCTGACGGAAAGGAATGACCTGGAAATCGCCATATTTTGTTGGAAGATGAGCTTGAACTCCTTTTTCAACGATAGATTCCTGACGCAGTCTGTAAGCAATAAGGTCTTTGATTGTAATTATTTTAAGGCCAAATCTTTCTGCCACTTTCTGAAGGTCAGGCATTCGAGCCATGCTGCCATCTTCATTCATGATTTCAATCAGTGCAGCAGCTGGCGTCAATCCAGACAGTCTTGCAAGGTCGATGGCTGCCTCTGTATGACCTGCACGACGCAAGACGCCCTTGTCCTGGGCATATAATGGGTTGATGTGACCAGGTCTGCCAAAATCTGATGGTTTGCTTTTGGGATCCGCCAATGCCTTGATTGTTGCGGCCCTGTCGTGTATTGAAACCCCTGTAGTGCATCCCTCAAGTTTATCTACAGTGATGGTAAATGGAGTTCCAAGCATTGACGTATTATTCAGAACCTGATAGTCTAATTCCAACTCTTTGCATCTGCTTATTGGCAACGGACAGCACAAGACTCCTCGCCCATTTTTCAGCATGAAATTCACCTTCTCAGGAGTGATTTTCTCACCGGCAATGATGAAATCCCCCTCATTTTCCCGATCCTCATCATCAACAACAATCAGGAATTTGCCCTCTCTAAAATCATCAAGAGCCTCTTCGATAGTACTTACCATATCTTTTTTGTATTAATTTTTCTCTTAAATAGGACTACGCCATTTTTCAGATGTTCCCAAATCTTCTTGTATGCCTCAGCATTAAACAATGCAGAATCTTTAGCCGCTTTATATGTCAGAAACACACCTATTGGCAACAACACTGCAGAGCTCACCCATAGTCCTGCCCACACTTGAATCACCTGTTCCTGCGCCATTTTAATACCAGACGTATCAATGATATAATACACAATGAACATCAGCACTGATATAACCACCGGCATTCCCAAACCACCCTTTCTGATAATTGCACCCAATGGAGCTCCTATGAAAAAGAATATCAGACAAGCAAATGACAACGTGAATTTCCTATGCCATTCTATAGCATGTCTGAGGTAATACGAATCTGCCTCTTCGATTATTGCCTTATTGTATTCAGCATCCCCATTGGCCATCTTTATATTATTAGCCATATTTCTCGCCACTCTGCACATCATGTCGTATCCAAGTGCAAAAAAGAGAGAATCCGCATTACAATTTTCCGGCAAGGAGATAAGTTTCATACTATCAATCTCATTATATGCATGATTGAAATATTTATCTTCCACCAATATTTTACCATAATTTGTCTTCAACGAATCCTGAATCACTCGAATTGAGTCTATGTCATGAGTTAATCTCACCACATTCTTCGCCACATGTTGTTCTTCCAAGAACTCTTCGCTCATTACGTTGAAGTTAGCATCAAAATCAACCAGCACCTCCCGTCTCTTGAATGTTTCTCTTCTATATGGCACCCCTTCTGTACTGAATGTATTGTCTTCTGTCATGTTTTCAAAAGTCTCACCGTTAATGAAAATGAATTTAAGATTCATCCTATCTTCAGTCATTTTCACAAAAACCGTATCTGCCGTTGTAACACTGGCATTTGCGAAACCTTTGGAAAAGTCATAAAGCATCACATCGGTCATAGCACCTGTGTTTCTATTCTTGCCTCTCACATATATCTTCAGGCCATTGACACCAGCATAGAATTCACCGACCGGGATGCTCAATTCCGGTGATTTAGAACGAATACTAAACGTCAATGCCCACATCCTCTTCTGGGCAACAGGTATTACATTGTTCGAGAATACAAAAGCACCAACACTTATCAAAGCAATAAAGACGGTCTGAGTCCTCATTATTCTGAAAAGCGATATACCCGCAGATTTCATGGCGAGCAATTCAAGCCTTTCTCCCATATTGCCAAATGACATAAGAGATGCCAGCAATATTGCCAAAGGCAATGCCAATGGCACAAGCGACAGCCATGCATAGAAGAAAAACTTGACGATAGACCCATACGGCAGTCCTTTCCCCACGATTTCATCAATTTCCATCCAAAGGAACTGCATTATCAATATGAACGAACAGATAAAAAAGGTAGCGAAGAACAACGTAAGGAAGTTCTTCAACACGTATGCATCTATTCGTTTCAGTATTCTCATTATCAGAAATCGAATGCCAATGGCATCAACTCACTGGAACGTTTCACTCGAACCACACCACCATCAAAGCACATCAACACCTCAAAACTCTTTCCAAACCGCTTTTCAACCTCAACCATAACCTGGCGGCAAGCTCCACATGGAGTAACGGGAAAGTCAGTAAACTTACCATCTGTATAAGCCGCAATTGCCAATGCCACAGGGGCAATTTCAGGATAATTTGCGTTTGCAGAAAACAATGCGACACGCTCAGCACACAACCCAGAAGGGTATGCCACATTCTCTTGATTAGTTCCATTGACCACTACCCCATTCTCCAGCAATACTGCAGCACCAACCTTGAATCCAGAATATGGAGCATACGCATTCTTTGTCATCTCCTTTGCAGCAGACACAACTTTCTGAAATTCCACACTTAACTCGTTAAATGACAGAACCTCGTAATCGAAACTCACATGCTTTTCAGTCATATAGCACCGTTTATGAATTTAGCCTGCAAAGGTACGACTTTTTTCTGACATAGCAAAGAAATCGGGAATTATTCTTGATTTTTCAGGCTAAATCAGGAATTATTCCGAGTTTCGATTACAGCGACGAGCAAAGACTACTCGTCCACCCTTACAAATGAATATTTACTTGAATCATGCAGTTCCTCCTGAATCACCAGCATATTATTCTTCATATTCACCACCTTGTATGATTTATAGATAATCGCATTCGACATGTTCATTACTGCAAATTTATGCAGCACCCCGTCTTTTATCCGCCATCTGAACCAGCCGTTCCTGTGAAACGGCAGATCCTCTTCCAACACATTTTCGCTTTCGTCCCATTCCTTTCCCCAGCACACACCTTCCTCATCAACTTCATCATAAAACACGCAATACCAACCCTTATTATCCATATTCTGCCAACGCCCGACAACATACGAGTTGATTACATTGTCATCCTTATACCGTCTGACGGCATCAGTCTTCAGAGTATCTTCAAGTATGTTTTTCTTGGCCGTCACTTCGTTTTCTCCAGTTTCAATCTCTACCTCTTCTTCGTTTGTTTGTGAAACAGAATCCGTTTTCACCACCTCTTTCTCTTGCACTTCAGTAGTCACGACATGTTTATCATCCTTATGGTTACGCATCACAAGCACCACCAATACCACCAAAGCGACGATCGCCAGCACGGCAACTGGTATCCAGACATAGCGTTTCATTTCTCAAGAATTATGATTTTAGCCTCTTTATTGTTCATTTTAGGCATGGTCATTCCGACAGGTGCACCTATATAAGTAGGGTCGCATACTATGTACTTCATGTTTCCGCGTACCAGATAATCGCCCTTGACATCATCATTGAAATGGACTGCCGTTGCCAAATGTCCGGGATAATAGAGCAAGACCACGTCAAGGTGCAATACGTCGCGGACTAAACGAGAGAACAGAATGCTTCTGTCCTCGCAATCGCAATACGGATAATACAGCGTTTCATCACCGAAAAATGCACGGTCCTCACCCCATATCTCGTCATCATAGCCATACACGAATGCCGTCTGTACCCAATTGAGAATCAGATTGACGGCATCAAGCTCACTCATTCCTTGAACTGATTGTTGCAACATCGGATAAAGAATCTTGCGCACACCTTCTTCCAATGGAGTATTGGCGTATGCAGCCCATCTTGTGGTGAAATCTCCGTTTATGCAAGACGAAGGATAGGTATTGTAAAAATCGATATTGTTCTTGTTGACCGACACAGAGGCCGTCAATCCACGTTTGGACGTGAGTTTGCGTTTTGGAGACATGTCTTTAGCAAAATTCTGCTGCCCGGCTATCTGCAACGACAACGACTTCTCTTTGTCATATCCTGCCTCACATATCGACAAATATGATTTATCGCAATCAACAGCATAATACTTCACATTGTCGATAACATAATAATTGATTCCGAACATATCATACTGTGAAGCGACAAGCATGTACAAATTCCTCGAATCCTCTGATTTAGCCAATCTTACATTATATCCCGACTGGGTCATCAGGAATGCCTGCACAAACACGGCCTCATTGCCCTTGCCATACTTATTTTCAGCCACTTGTCTCAACAAGTTCATATATGCCCAGTCACAGAGATTCAGTTTTGTCCTGACGTCGAGCACATTGCTGACAAGCACATCATATTTCTCATCCGACAATGTTCTCCACGAATCCGACAGATCCGTATTATTTAACGATTTGAGTTTGAACCCATCTTCCATAGGAAAATTCACCGTCACAGGCGTTCCATAGAAACTCACCTCCGTCTTGGCGAAAGAACGATCTTCTGGCTCAACAACCGGTGCAATAGGCTGAGGGGCAGGCGTAGGTGCGGGAATGACCAGCTCATCGTCTTTCACAAGGATGGGCTTAGGCTCAAGTTTAGGTTCTTCCTTTGGTTCCGGCTCATATTTGACGGGCTCGACTTTCGGTTCCTCAACTGGTTTCACCGCCTTATTGACATTGAACGAATTCCAGGCACGGCTCATAAATTTCGCATATTCCTCATTGACTCTCTTCCTGAATGCATCGAATGCAGCCTGTTGATCCGATTTCATTTTGTCGAATGATGTCTGTTGCTCAGACCCACGTTTGTTGAATTCCTCCTGGATTTTCTTCTTATAGTCATCATACGAAGAATTAGTAGTCTGAGCCACGACAGCCACAGACATAAGCAACAAAACCGTCAATAGTTTAAATCCTTTTTTCATATTGATTTATTTTTTATTATCAGTTATTTCCCATGCAGGAATTATTATTCCTTCACCTGATTCTCTTTTCAGAAACATAGAATAGTATATTGGCATATACAGTACGCCCTTCTCCGTCAAGACCTGTCGTTCGTTGCTAACGACGATACCCTGCCTTATATGGTAATCCGGTGTGGTCAGAAACGCATCAATGGCACTATGCACCTTATAGTCTTTGCCTGATTTCACTTCGATGGGCAAGACAGAGAGTGTGCTGAAATCATCAATCACGAAATCAACCTCACCTTTCTGCTTATTGTCGTAATAATGCAACACAAACCCATGAGCATTCAGTTCCTGCGCAACAACCGATTCATACACAGAATCGAGATTTATGCTATTCTCGTTTTGCAATATCGCATTTATATTGTTATCATACAGAATGGATGTAAGCAAGCCCACATCGTTGAGATAGAGTTTTATGAGATTTTTACGGACTGATTCAATCAATGGGAATTTAGGGTTTGATACAGCCTGCACCTGCAATGCTATTCCGGAATTGGTAAGATATTCGAATTCGTCCGCATAATCGCTGAATTGCGCATGGCCCTGTTTTTGTTCTATATCTTTGACAATTATACGCTTCTTGCGATTTTCCATATTCGAAGGAAGCGTATCATATATCTTGCGAATCACTAATTTCCTGCGGTCATCGTATTGAGAAGCATCTATTCTGTAAAGATTATGGATATCTTTCTGCACACGACGTACCTTCACGACATTTCGGCTCTCCAGAAACGCATTGACTGCCTCAGGCATACCGCCAATTATCAAATACAGCCGGAATTGCGACAAGAAATAATCATGAAGTGCGTCACTGAGGGACTGTCTGCCGAGAAATGATTTTTCAGCAGAATTGATTGTATCCTGCGAACAACCGCAAGCCAATAGGAATTCTTCAAAATCCAATGGATACATCTGTTCAATCAACACAGAGCCTAATGGCACTGATGCAGTTTCAGCCAATGCAACACCCAACTGCGAACCACTTGCGACAAAACGGTAACGTCGTTCCTGATTCAGGAACTTTAGCATAGTGAGAAGATGCGGATAACTCTGAATCTCGTCTAAAAAAACGAGTGTGTCTTCATACGAACCAAGATTCTTGCCCGCAATTGCACCCAACAAAAGATAGAAATCATCGGTAGTCCTGACATTTCCAAACCTGCAGCGGCCTTCCGAATCAGCTTTCAGGTCAATCTCAACAAAATTGCGAAACATACTCTTCCCCACATACCTGATGATATAGGACTTTCCAACCTGCCTTGCACCATTAAGGAGAAGTATTTTATCGCTATTTTCCGACAAAATATCCCGTAGCCTCTTCTCATACTTTCTATACAACATAAAAACCATTCATTTTGAGGCTTCTATATAACTACTTTGTAATTTATTGGTAGTCAAGTCCTGAAGGGACTCGACAAATCAGCATAGGGCAACGCCCTATGTATAGATATTTGTATATGTTTACGCCGCAATGCGGCACAACAATTGCCACACATTTGTGATGCCGCGTTGCGGCGTAATTGGGTTTGGTGCTGCTTGCATACAGTTATTTTTCTCCTTTGTTTGAGACATGTCTCAATTGCGGCTGCAAAGATACGACATTTTTCTGACATGACAAAGAAATCGGGAATTATTCTTTAGTTTTCATGCTAAAAACGGGAATTATTCCGAGTTTTAGCATATCAAAAACGGGAATTATTCCAAATGAGAGGTGGTTGTCTATTGTAGAGACAACCACCTCTCATTTATTGCTCTTTTTATCAGCGAATATGCTTTTTTGTCAAAAACCAAGCACCTTGTCCAACTGTTCGTGCAGGTTTTCACCTTTCTTTTCCAACTCTTCGCGGACCACCTTCTTGACAGCCTCTTTTGCCATCTCGCCATTGTAGGCAATACGGACAAGAACTTCGTTGTTGCCTTTTGAGTTGATTCTGTAGCATTCCACCACCGTGATTGTACGGCCTATTGACTGTGAAATGAGATTTTTGCTTGCCATCACAGTCTCGGTTATTGAGGCTGCCTCTTCGGCAGAAAGCTGCTTGTTGCCAACAGTATTCTCTATCAAGGCCGTAACCTCCGTCTGAATCTGACCTGCAAGATTTGTGATTGCAAGCGATATTGCAGCAGTCTTGGCAGCATCATAGTTTTCGCCAACCGACGATGCCTCACCCATCAGGTACTTTGGATAGAGGTCTTCGCCATACTCGTACTGCATTAGGTAAGACTTTTCCAATTGTTTCTCCAATGGCAGCGCACCTGGCTTTACGTTCCATCCCTCCTTCTTGAGACGTTTAGCTTCCTTTTTTGTTGTCTTGTCAACCTTGGCTGTCAGTTCTTTCTTAGCCAATTTGCGGATTTCCTGACGTTCCTTACGGATTTCCTTCTGGTCTGCTTGTGCAAAGCAAGAACCTAATACCATGGTCATTGCCATGGCGATGATGAATAATTTCTTCATAGTCTATTGTAATTAAAAGAATTGGTATTATTTTCGTCAGTGGTATATTCAATCGTGTTTTCAGCTGCTGTCATACGGGCACATCTTTCGTTGTAAATTTTATAAGCGTTATTGCGCATGGAATAACCTGCAGGCATGAAAATAAAGCCAGTGATACACCATATAGTAAGCCATCCTCCTACTATAAAACCTTGTCCTTTTTGCATCTGCATATAAGCTTCTGGACAATTAACCCTTAGAAATTCTTGGAGCGCTTGCCTATCCATCTCAACTCCTCCGCATGAGTATTCTAAATGTCCTCCTTCTTTTCTCTCTTTCTTAGAATATCGAATTATCGGCTCGCCATTTTTCTGCATTTTTATATTGGATTCAACTTCTTGCGTGGGAGTATTATTGTTAATTTGAGCTGCGTTATTACCCATTTCTCCATTAGGATTGACCAAAGCATTTGCAACCACTTCAGATGATGCCATAATTGCATCAATATCAGACATTGAAGATGTTTCACGTGCAATTGCTAATACTGTTGCTGTTTCCACATCAATAAGACGAGCTTGTATATACACCTTATCCCTAAAAGGCATTACATTTGCAACACATACATAATCAACTCCAAACTGTTTACCAAGAGCAGATATTTGATTGTCATCAACAGTACCACTATGCTGATATTCCTGTTCTTTACTGATTTGCTTGAGGAAGTCAGCAGTTCTTTCTACAGCCTGATAATTTGAAGTTTTAACTATAGCACGAACAAGTTCTCCACCGATGACTCCTTTGGTGGTATTATCTATGCCGTTTTCTTCAGATGTGACATAGACAGCCACTTTCTTTTGTTGCGCCATTACCATCATTGGCAAGCACATCATCATAATTACTACGATTCTTTTCATTGTTTTATTATTATTATTTGTATTGAATCAATATCACTTGAGTGGTTTTAGTTTGTTGAGCATAATATACATACCCATTCCGCCTCCTATTTGTGGTAGTACAGTAGGTTGTATAACAACAGTCTGATATCCATCTTTAGACAAACGGAATTCAACGTATGCACCATCATCCGCATTCTCAATAATTAAGGGACTAATTTTTTTTGCTACAGGAATATTACCCAACATTAACACAAGGTAATCAAACGTTTTTTCAGTACAATATGCAAATGGAGTCGTACCAAGGTATTGAAACTCGGGCGTTTCACTTTCTGAACTATAAATTATACGATATTCCACCTTTATGCCAGCATACTTTGAACGATAAGCATAATAGCCTCCAGAACCTCCTCCGTATGCAAAGACATCGTACGACCTTGTATTAGCTCCAACTTTTGGGCCGCTAATTGTAGCCGAATTGTATTTTACGGATGAACGTCTGGGTTCTTCATTTGGATTAATCAAAGCATTTGCAACCACTTCAGATGATGCCATAATTTCATCAATATCAGATATTGAAGCGGTCTCACGTGCAATTGCCATCACCGTTGCTGTCTCAACATCAATAAGACGTGCCTGGATATACACTTTATCATTAAAAGGCATTACGTTTGCCACACACACGTATTCAACGCCAAACTGCTTTCCGAGAGCAGAGATTTGTCCGTCATCCACATTTCCACTGCGCTGATAACCTTGTTCCTTGGTTATCTGCTTCAGAAAGTCTGCCGTTCGCTCGACTGCCTGATACTTTTTTGTCTTCACGATGGCGTTCACAAGTTCCCCACCAATGATGTTCTTGGTGGTGTTGTCAATGTTTGCATCGTCAGATGTCACATAGACTGCCACCTTCTTTGGTGCTGCATTTTCCTGTGCCACGACCATCATTGGCAGGCACATCATAATAATTAGTACGATTCTTTTCATCGTTTATAACAATATTTGTATTGAATCAATATTACTTAAGTGTTTTTAGTTTTTTCAAATTGATGTACATAACTGGAGCATTACTGCTAAACACAACCGAAGTATTATTGTAATGAGTTAAACCATCTATAGATGGTTGTACAACAACAGTCTCATATCCATCTTTCGACAAACGAAATTCAACATACGCAACATCATCAGCATTTTCAACAACGAAGGTTTTTGTGTCTTTTATTACATGCCGATATATACTTAACAACATTGCATATTTCCAAAGTCGTTCTCAGTACAATATACGAATGGTGTTGTGCCAAGATATTTGAACTCTGGCATCTCTTTTTGCGACTTGTATATAATACGGTACTCCACTGTTGTACCATTATACTTTGAACTATAAGAATAAAAAGGCCAAGATTTCCCGACACCAAACGCAAAGACATTATACTTTCTAGCATTAGGGCCAACGTTAGACGAAGGGCTTGTAAGCAAATTGTCTTTTACGGATGCAGGTGCTGATTCTTCATTGGAATTATCCAAAGCATTGGCTTCATGTTCAAGGACATTTCCCTGCCCCGCCGAAGGTCGTGAAGAAGTGGAATAAGAGGATGACGAACCTCCAAAACCCACCAGCGCAAAAGCTACCTTTTCAGATGCTGCTATTATCTGATCAATGTTAGAAGATGACGATGTCTCTCTTGCAAATTCCAATACAGTTGCCGTCTCAACATCTATCAGACGAGCCTGTATATATATTTTGTCACCGAACGGCATCACGTCTGCAACACATACAAAATTGACACCGAACTGCTTTCCGAGGGCAGAGATTTGTCCGTCATCCACATTGCCACTGCGTTGGTAACCCTGTTCCTTGCCTATCTGCTTGAGAAAGTCTGCCGTTCGCTCAACAGCCTGATACTTCTTTGTCTTCACAATGGCACGGACAATTTCGCTACCAACAATACCCTTCGTTGTATTATTAACATTTTCGTCATTAGAAGCGACATAGACAGCCACCTTCTTCGGTGTCGCATTTTCTTGTGCCACAGCCACCATTGGCAGGCACATCAACATGATGAATAAAATCCGTTTCATAACTGCATTATATCTTTTATTGCTTTTGTAACTTCTGGAACAAGCTGGCGCAAGGCATCGTCTGCCGCATGGTCATACCCCAACGTATGACCACCCTTTGCCTTCTTGTTGTCGGTCAGGATTGTCTCACCACGATCATTCTTTACTGTAATTGTCGCTGTGGCGTATGTGAAATATGTGGTGTATTCACCCAACTTGGATGAGTTATATGGCTTGGTCTGGACATCCACCGTAACAGTCCATTTGGCATTGTCAGCTGTTTCCAGCAGCATACAGCCTGAGCGTGAGAGCTCGCCACTCAGCATTGACTCGAATGGGAAATCCCTCTTTGTCGATATGCATTTCATGAAAACCTTCACCGAACGGTTCAGTTCACTTTGGATTGCTGACAGTTTCGACTTGGCTGCTCGCCATTCGTCTGTCATAAGCTCTTCTTCAGTAATGTCATTGTTCACGGCAATCATTGTCAGGCGTGTGTCGTCAATCAGCGAAAGCAATTCGCTTGCCGATTCAGCTGACTTGCGTGCTTGGTTCTTGTTGTCTGCAGCCAGATATTCAGTGGCTTCGTCCAGACGAACCTCGACACGGCTTAGTTGCATCATCAGTTGGCGTTGCAGCTTGGCGGCAAGTCCCTTGATTGGAACGTATGCAAATGCCGCCGCATAGTGATTCCTTGCGTCAACGTATGTCTCGACCTGCAATCCTGGTATCTCGGTCTTGCCTGTATTGAGTGTTGACACGGACGTGAATACATCCCTCGTGTGAACGTTCTTTGAGTCGGTTATGTTGGTCAGCACGTCTGTGCTTATGCGCTGGACTGTTACACGTATGCTCGCCATAAGGTCGCCGCTGGCAGTCTGTTTCAGACGGTCAACAACCTTTTCAAGCGGCTCGCCAGTGTTGGTCTCGCCAACGGCAAAGCCAGTGTAATACGAAGATGCTGGATACAATGTGCTTCTGGTTTCAGCATCCATCCATCTTGGAGGATTGTCTGCCAGAATGCTGAACGTTGTGAATACGAATGTGATTGTCAGGGCGACAAGTCTCAGTCTGCCATTCATAAAAGAATTGCTCTCTGTGTGCCGGACTGTCTCCCCGATATTCGGCTGATTATGTAATCGTAAATTGATGGCTTATATACAAAAAAGCGTGGAGACAGTATCAGTGTACTCGCTCCACGTATTGAGGCGGTAGGAATGCCCATTAGTATAGAAACGAGCAAGAGAATCCCCACGCCAAATATGAAGATGACAGACTATTGGACATAGCCTTGGCATACATTCACAACATGGACATTCATCATTGCTAAGTTTCTGATACTAATTGATAAAGTTTCCTACGCTTTCAATACGTCAGAGAACTATGCGCGATAAACGCCTTTTATGTATATAAGGTGTATTTCAAGCCATTAACCCATATTTTTCCGTTGAGTAGAATACGGCAATGAAACACGCTGCAAAGGTACAATGATTTTGCGACATGGCCAAATGTTTTTGGAAGTTTTTATGGCTGCTGAAAAAGCAAATTTCAGCACAGAAAAGTGAGTGAAGAGTTTTTTCAATTCAATACACTGAGTCACTGCTATTTAAACATTAAAAACTCTTCACTTCACTCTTCAGTATTTCAGTTGTGCATTTCCGATGAAAACAGGCCAGAAAATGCGGAAAACTAAAAAATACATCATAATAGTAGTAGAAGCGATACCTGAACGAGTCATCATCGACATTTCAACGTGACGCTATCGATATCCCAGCATGACACCAGTGATACTTTGCTGATAAACCGCTATGACTCCGCTCCTGAAGCAGAGAAATAGCAGAGGTAGAGCGAAGGATTAGCGGAAGATTAGCGGAGGCACAGAAAGAAATCATTCACATTCCGATACTGAAACGTGCAGCTTACTGATTTATGTTGACTATAATATCCCGCAAAATAAAAAAGGGAGCCCTCATCTTGCGATGAAGGCTCCCGGCAAAAACGGCGGCGACCTACTCTTCCACGACGCAGCGCAGTACCATCGGCGCAAGTGGGCTTAACTTCTCTGTTCGGAATGGGAAGAGGTGGAACCCCACTGCCATAGCCACCTGATATAGGGTTATTGACTAATTCCACAAGAAAGGAAAAGCTTACCGTAACGACTCTCCCTGTAACTAAAAGCTCCTAAAAGAAGCTCTCGGGCAATTAGTACGGCTCGGCTGAGACCATCGCTGGCCTAGCACCTGCCGCCTATCAACGTCACAGTCTCTGACGACCCACAAGGGAGAGGACAAGGAGTGGGACAATGAAACTAATGACATTTGAAGAGATGGCATTAAAGACGTTAAAAAGACGAGTCAACCATACAGGAGCAACATATAATCCTAATGGTACTGCAATAGCAATAGCGATAAGCACCTGCCAAATGAGAGATAAACGTTTAAGTTTCATATCAATAACACAATATGATAAGTAAATAAAATATCAGTGCAAAGTTA
>JAZRYS010000056.1:0-1451 GCA_045600865.1 Candidatus Aphodosoma sp. | reverse complement strand
ATCAGTTCAGAAAAGGCTTGGAATGACTATTATATCAATCAAGAATTGAAGGTTGCCTTCCGCATATCTCTTGCACATACAAAAGACCCTTACGCGGTATCAGCATGGTTGCGTCAGGGAGAGTTGCAAGCCATATCTCAGACTCTTGATTGCACTTTCTCTGAGAAGAAACTCCGCAACACCCTTCATGAAATGAAGCAAATCATGGTAGAAGCAGCAGATGATTTTTACAATAAGTTGCAATCACTCTGTGCAAGCATTGGCATAAAACTCTTGAATACGCAATGTCTGCCAAAGGCTCCAATAAACGGAGCAACCAGATGGATAAACGACACTCCTGTCATTCAACTGTCAAACCGCTACAAGCGTTATGATATATTCTGGTTTACATTCTTCCATGAAATCGGTCACATCCTTCTTCACGGCAAGAAAGCCATCTTCCTTGAAGAAAGCGTAAGCACAGAGTTGGAGAAGGACAAGGAAGCCGAGGCAGATGCTTTTGCTGCCAACATCCTTCTTCCCAAGAATGAAGAACAGGAAATTATAGCAGCAAAAGACTTTAGCCCAAATGCAATAGTTTCTGCTGCATATAAATACTCGACTCATCCGTCTGTCATTGTAGGAAGACTGCAATATCTGAAGCACATCAAGTACTGGCAGGATCAGTCGTTGATGAGAAAAGTAGAGTTGTAATGTCTTCTAATGCAGAAATACCCACTTACCTTGTTCAAAAAGATGGGCATGTTCATCAATTTATGAACACGCCCATTTTAGTGAACACAAACTCTTGAATTTACTCTATGACAGAAGAAGAAATATACGAAGAACTCGAAATCACATACGGCAAACCACCCAGAACTACATCAGAGAAAAACATGATATGGTTGAAGGGTGTACTGGAAGCGCATGTTATTGAAGGCGAATTCAATGAAGATGTTCCAAAGCCAAGTCTCGATGCATTGGCAATGACTCTCATCGCAATTACCACCTATGACATTCCAATGGAAGAGCTTGCAGCCAAGAAACCAGCAATAAGACGCACGCTACTCTGGTTCATCGTAAAGTGCCATAATCACTATGACGAGATAGATGAAATAATGCATCAACTCATGCATAAGTCATATAGGGGTCTCAAACTTTTCATGATTACCAGGATGCTGAAGATCTTCAAGTGGCTTTCTACGCAGAAGATTCCAACAAAGTTGGTAGAGGTAGTCTTGCATCCAGAGCACTACGATGACATAAGTGAAGGTCTTCACCAACTCATCAGTCCCAACAAGATTGAGAATGCTGTATTATATATAATATGTGCGATAGAAGAAGGGCTACTTCCTATGGATGTCAGTCGTTCACTCATGATAAAAGAGTTCGAACTTACGCCAAACAAGAGTGCCTACCATCGTTACTTCTCCAAATACTTCACCTATGCGGCAGATTTGAACGACCAAGAA
>JAZRYS010000055.1:0-2525 GCA_045600865.1 Candidatus Aphodosoma sp. | reverse complement strand
TGACCTTCTGACCTGGCTATCGGCAGATTGCTACACTGAATGAAAGAAAAGAACTTTATCCTTCTTATAGGCTAATGTTGCGAAATAGCCATTTCCGAAATGACTGTTTCGCATTTATCATTAACATCAGAAATGTTACCGTAGAAAAAGAAAAAAACAGACTATCCTAACGGACTATCTGTCTAATCTAATACCATGAAAAACACAAATCATAGCGCATCACGCGCTATGTTTCAGTGGCACAAAGATGATAATAAAAGTTGGAATAAAAAGCTTTTTTCTAGGTTTCTATACACCAACTTTTGATTTGCTTAAATATACCTCTTTCATACCATCATTTTGGCAATTTCACTTATAATTATTTCATGGTCTTTCACTACTTTTTTGATTTAAAGTCTGAAAAACTTCTTATGTTGCGTATTCTTCACTGACTTCAGGCAGCGATCCAACGCTACCAGAGGGAAAGCTCTTACATACCTTCCCTTGATTTCTTCCTTGCCTGCATCCTCATAGCATCTCCTCTTTCTGAAGTGACTCTCCTGGTATCTGGTGAAGCAAGGTCTGCCGTCCATCTATCCATCATCTCAGCCTAGCCTCGACAGCAGGTTGCCTATAGTCAAACATCATGGTCGGGCTTCCTTTACCTCTGCACATAGCCCCCTTGTGGCTCTCTATCCCTCGGTTGTTACCTGTACTGCAACATCATGCCGCCACGGTATCCGTGAACCTTCAAGGCTTCTGCCCATCCTGCCACTTAGGTTTCCTGTCCTGCTTCAAGTGATTGTTCTCTTCACGTCATTGTACTCTGACTTCACGCTGCGAAGGTACTTGTCGGAACATCCAGAGGATTTTCGGGATCGAGTCTGAGGCTCTCTACCAATAATTACTGTCAAAATCTTCCTGCAATTTTTGCCGTCGCTGAAAAATTGGAGCGTATTTCAAAAGTAATTCATGGTCTGTCCCAATCCGCCTTCGGGCAAAGCAGCGTTAAAATCAGAACAATAACTAAAAACAATCAAAATTATGAAACAGTTCGTAAACAACTTCTCAGTGACAGGATTCGTAGGTGCAGATGCACAGGTTCGTAACTTCGATACCGCTTCAGTAGCAAGATTCTCGATTGCAGTACGTCACGGCAACAAGACCGTCGAGGGAACCAAGCCTACCTACACAGGCGCTTTCATCCATGCAGAGGTATGGCGTCGCAATTCCAACCTTAAGACATTCGACCTTCTGAAGAAGGGCAACCTCATCACCATCGAGGGCATGTTCAAGCCTGAGACATGGACTGACGAAGAGACGGGCAAGACTAACTCTCGCATCACCCTCGTAGCTACCAAGATCTACGCCACTCCAGACAAGGCAGAGGAGCCAGCTCCAGCTGAGCCTGCCAAACCAGCTCAGAAGAAGTCTAAGACTTCAAGGAAGAAGAAGGCATAAGACCTTCTCTTCTCCCCTTCAGGCAGCGGCTTTCGGGTCGCTGCCTCTCTTTGTTTTTGTTGAGAATGACTATGGCATTAGGCTGTAGGGATTGCATATAGTGCTCTTTTACCACACCCGATGGTACATTATGGTAACGGTTTTTGTCTATGTCGTTATTTTTTAGTATCTTTGCAACGCAAACTACTACGATAATATGCCTACAAACAGCATTCCTGCAGTCCTCGAATATGCCAAGCTGTGCGAGAGCAGCCTGGCAGAACTGTTATCGTCTGACTTCATCGCATCACACCCCGACGAGATGGACGATGCCGATATCATCCTCTCCACTTTCCAGAGGTCATCGTCAGAGATACTGTCAGACAAGGGTATTGTAAAGGATGCTATACACTTCAGTTCTCTGGTCACTTATATCGGAGAATCGACATACGTGCAGAACAACGTGTACTTCACCGAGCAACATGTCTTCAAGCCGATGAACCGCGAGGACGATTATACGCTCAATATCGCCAAGGAGGATTTTGAGTACGGATCATCGCTTGACACAGGCAGGAACCCGGGCTTCATAGCGGACAAGGCAACCATCACTTGTACTGTCGATGGCAAGTACGACGTAGAGTTCATGCTCTCCATTACAGGCACTCCTCTCCTGCTATGCTTCTATATCGGCGGTATCAACAGATTCGGCCGTCGCGTTCCATGCTTCCGGCTGAAGACCTTCAGCAAGGATCGTATGGCAACAGTTCTACGTGAGGAATGGCTCAAATCACAGTACGCTGTGCTGAGATACCTGCTCTTGTATCAGGAATATTTCTGGCCGAGGTCATACACATTCCCGACCAACGGTCTGCCTGACCATTGCTATCAACCCATATACAAGGCCTGCAAGCCCTATCTGGATCAGGCAAGACAGTTATACGAACGTATCGAAAAGAAAACATAATGGATATCAGGTGTCAGTCTTTCGGCTGGCACCTTTTCTTTTTCCCTTCTCAATTTTCCTTTTGTTGTTTACTATATAGTGACTACAGTAGTGACTATAGTCAGTGATTATACTACCACTTATACCTTGCTACTCCTTTCTT
>JAZRYS010000054.1:0-4537 GCA_045600865.1 Candidatus Aphodosoma sp. | reverse complement strand
AAATGAGAGCAGAAGCCAAATTCTATTTGGATTATGCCGAGTGCAGCCGAGAGTCAACATAGTTAACGCCCTAGGTCAAATGTTGTGAATATAAGTATATTGCAACAGTTATATTCCTCCTTTGTTGACGACCTCGTCAATCGCGCTGCAAAGGTACGAATTATTTTTGAACCGACAATGGTTGGCAGTTTTTTTTATTTTTGCAGTGACCGACATTGCGCGTCAGTCACCCGCATGGAATGTTAATTTGTTAAAATGTTAAGTGATGGGGATTGTGTCAGATGCTATCTGACGAACTTCACTATGCAATCAATGCAAACTGGTTTGCCAGAGAGTGTATCTATGAATACGTTTGCTGGATGCATGTCTTCGAGATGTAGTCGTGGGGATATATAATTTACACCCGATGTGTCGCCATTGCTTACAAATCCTTTCAGAGCGACCATCTCATCAATTTCCGCCTTGGTTGCCAGCCTCTGGCATTCGATGTATGGTTGTGTAAGAATGATGCGGAAAAGTCCGTCTGAATCTCGGGTAAAGCCTGTGACTCGCATCATCGACTCGGGAAAAAGGTAGTTGTGGAGAGCTATTGCCTCTAAAGCACGTTCGAGAATGGCATAGATTGAAGTTCTTAGCTTTATAACAGATGTATCGCCTGTTTTGTAGAATACCTTTGCTTCTGCACCTTTAGCTATGCGTGGGCCATAACTTGTAGTCAGCCATTCTTCGGACTGAGGGAACCAAACATGCTTTGATTCAGCCCATCGCTGAAGCTGCCGTTCCTGTTCCTCGTCTATCTGCCAGTTTGATAGGCTTCTTTGGCTTTCTGCAGCATTGCTACTTGAGCTAAGGCTTTCTCGCGCGTTGTAGCACACGAGGAGCGCCCCAACAAGGAGCGGACCAGCTGAGCAGACTCCTGCATGCTCTGGTTGATTAAATTGAGGAATGTCTCTTTTTCCATTGAGTATATCGCTTATTATTTTGTCAAGTTCATCCATAAACCGTATATGGCTTCCTGTCGATAATTTCCGGCTGCAAAGGTACGAATTATTTCTGAACCGGCAATGGTTGGCCAGGTTTTTTATTTTTGCAGTGACCGACATTCTGCGTCAGTCACCTGCATGGGATGTTAATTTGTTAAAATGTTAAGTGATGGAATGATTGGATATTGTTCAGAACAATATGTGTATTCAGTCGTTATAGAAATTAATGTCAGCCAAAGCTTTAAAGCCTTTTGCCAAGACATCAGCATCTATATTGTTCGCATGATAATAAAGAAGAGCAAATGTACGAATGCCATTTACAAAAAATGATGCTGTTGCCTTTTTTATGTCAGAGGGTAGGAACTTCTTCTCCCAACTTGAAAAGAGTCTAAATCGTGCTTCCTGTTTTCCATCTGTCATTTCACAAACAGAAATCATGGCATTGGTGTATATTTCAAAGAAATCTCTTAGAATTATCAGAATTGTATTTCGAACCTTATTTTCAGAACCGTTGTCGTGGTTTCCATCATCAACACGATCAATGTTGAAAGAAAATATCTGCGAACAAGTAATTCCAGGTATTACGGTTGAATAATCAATGAAAGATATGATGTACCTATTTCCAGAGTCAGTGGTAAAAGTATAGCCATTTTCGCACGGCTCGTAGTTATAATGGCTTAGCGAGTCTGATATTTTCATCATTGAAGCCATTTAATGAACCATGTTCCTTGATATAATTGCTGACAGTCTTCTTGTCTGCTATCATTTTAGCAAACATGGAGCCAACTGCCGAATCCTTGATTTTTACATTCTTATCCATGATATTATGCTGTTTGCTTATGACTATACACTTCCAAACCGCAAAGTTACAACTTTTTTCTGACACAACAACAAATTTTTTGCAATTATTTTTAGTCACCACATTTTCGGCAAACCACCAATTCTCCGTAGCTGCTATTTTTCAAGCGATTATAGCGTGCTGAGAGGAAATGGATATGATGAATCGGATTCAAGCATTATGCTGAATCGTAACGACAAAAGGATTTGCAGTGACCGACTTTGTGCGTCAGCCACCTGCATAGGATGTTAATTTGTTAAAATGTCAAGAGAGGGGAATTATTCAGTTTCTTCAAAAAAAAAATCTTGCTTGTTTTGAGATTATTTGTTCAGTGAAAGTTGATCTTGCGGAAGGGTGTGGTCAATTGCTCGTTCAGAAGATATAATGCTGTGACCAAGACGCTTCTCAAAGTCATCGCGAGCGGTCTTTGCAACCTCGGCACCTTCTTGGGCAGTAGAGGCTGTTTCGCTAAGTCCCTGTGGGTTGCGTTCCTTCTGAGCAGCGACTTGTGCCATCCAACGCTTGAAAGGCTCAGCCTTCTTTGAGGGGATGGATTGGATGAGTCGGAAAACTCTGGTAAGGTCTGCCGTCATCTGCTGTCGCATTTTTCCATCTTGACCCTTCATTTCAACTGGGGTACAAATTGTACCCCAGTTGGATGCCAGTTCCGTATCGCGCATCTTCATTTTTTGATGTATTGCTTAGGGTCTGTGCTATCAGTCAATACAGAAACAACATCCGCAATAGAAAAGAACCATTTTTCCTTCTCATCATCCCATACGGTTCTAACTTGCTTCTCCTCAAATATTTGTATTTGTTCTGTAATACTCATAAAATCATTCTTATTAAGCTGTATATTCTCGACCGCAAAGGTACAAATTATTTCTGAACCGACAATGGTTGGCTGGGGTTTTATTTTTTGCAGCAACTGACTTCGTGCGTCAGTCACCTGCATGGAATGTTAATTTGTTAAAATGTTAAGTGACGGGAATTAAATATGCTCAGCCAGAAGTCTCTGGTATAGATATGATGGAGAATAACGGTAGAGATGTGTCTTTGGATTCTGTATATCGTTATAAAGCTGCGTGGCATAGACTTTGTCAAATGCT
Source organism: Candidatus Aphodosoma sp. (assembly GCA_045600865.1). Taxonomy (GTDB): domain Bacteria; phylum Bacteroidota; class Bacteroidia; order Bacteroidales; family Paludibacteraceae; genus Aphodosoma. The sequence goes on along the minus strand of JAZRYS010000054.1, from coordinate 1,607 downwards.
TCAGGTATGGAGATATGGGTGTCCTCGATGAGATATGTGACCATCTCCTCCACTATATGTCGTACGATAAATTCAAATTCTGCCTGTTTCATATTCTTTGAAGTTTGTCTATAGCCTTCTGCGTACAGAACGAATATTGGATGTATCCTTTTTTGCCTTCAATCCTCTTGAGTAGTTCCGAACGATTAATCACTTTCGATTCATAGAGTGATATTGAATTGATGACTCCATCGTCTGCGACGGGTCCAATTACTACATCATAGTCATGAGGTTTATAGGTTTTACGATTTCGATTTTTGAGTATAAAATCGAGCCACTGCTCTGTGCAAGTGTCAAAGCGTAGAACTTTCATATTGTTTAGTTCGGCCTCGTCAAAGTCATAACTGATAATGGTAGGAACCCCATAGTGCTCTTTGTCGATTTTGTCAAGGGCGCGAAGTCTGGCTCGACGTTTGGATGGCGTGAGATAGAACCCCCGACCGAAATCCTTGTAGGGAAGGCATTTGGAGAGCTGAATCTCGCCGAAGTCGATATTTGTGCCGTGGTGGAGTTTCATCAGAGCGTTCCTCCGTTGTATCGGCAGATGGCCAAAAGGGATTCGATGGTCTCTTCGAGCGGCTGCACGTGTTCTGCCTCATAATGTTTGTCAAGAAAATCGAGTGCCTTGAACTGCTTTAGATAGCGACACGACACCTGCGGCTGCAAGTGGTATTTCTTTGCAAACCTTGTGATACAGAGATTTATATATTGAATCTTGAACATATTACCTTAATGGTGTTTTCCGGCTGCAAAGGTACGAATTATTTCTGAACCGGCAATGGTTGGCCAGGGTTTTATTTTTGCAGCAACTGACTTTATGCGTCAGTCACCTGCATTGGGGATGTTAATTTGTTAAAATGTTAAGTGATGGGAATTGTGTCAGATGCTCTCATTTGCACGAGAGCTCATTTTGTATATATTCAAGGCTTGTGATTTTGGCTTTGGTTTCTTCAAGATTGAGTCTCAGGGTATTATCTGAATTGAACTCGTCGATTGTGGCACGTTTGGTGTCGCCTTCCTTGAAGTATTTGTCGTAGTTGAGGCCACGGTTGTCGGCAGGAACGCGATAGAAGTTGCCCATATCCTCTGCCTTGGCGCACTCCTCCTTCGTCAGTAAGGTCTCATACATCTTCTCGCCATGCCTTATTCCAATGACTTTAATTTCTGGTTCGACAGGCTCACCAACCGAGTTCTGAGGCGATTGATGTTTGAAGAGTTCTCGAACTGCTTCAGCCTGGGTCTGGATGGTGCAAGCAGGGGCTTTCTGGACGAGGATGTCGCCATTCTGTCCGTTCTCGAAGGCAAAGAGCACGAGGTCAACTGCCTCTTCGAGTGACATTATGAAGCGGGTCATCTTCGGTTCGGTGAGGGTGATAGGGTTGCCGTTTCTTATCTGGTCAATCCAGAGAGGAATGACGGAACCACGAGAACACATCACGTTGCCGTAGCGGGTGCAGCAGATCTTGGTACCCTGGAACTGACCATTCTCATCGTATGTACCTGAATTACGAGACTTTGCAACGGCAATCTTCTCTTCAAGAGCCTTGCTGATGCCCATTGCGTTGATA
>JAZRYS010000053.1:0-31763 GCA_045600865.1 Candidatus Aphodosoma sp. | reverse complement strand
CTCGCGTACAACCTTCCGTGATAAAGGGTATCGTCTTGTACTCCTTAAGCGAGGAATGAAGTCCGATATTGATAATATCGGAGTATGTGTCAGCGTTACTCCTTGTACTTCTTGTACTTCTAAGTGGAGCTTGCGAAACTTGAATTAATAATAACAATGCCTGCCGGGCGATGGGCTAACTGCTAACTTCTAAGTCCTCGCTCGGCCTTCAGGACGCTTGCCAGAGCAAGAACTCCTAACGGAAAAATACTCCAGACTGATACAACCCAACACCTAACACCAGAATATGGTAACTTGTATTTTCCATTTTTCATTTACAAGTGCATGATGTCATGTGTCAAATGTCATGTGTCAAACGAAAAAATCTTCCCTACGATAACTTATCTATCACTCAATACCTCGGATGATGTCTTACCATCACATGATATTGGGGTTATTTCTTCTCGTCCTTCTCCTTATTTCCAAATATCCAGTCGAGCACAGCACGACCGATCTTTCTTTCGATACCTGCCTTGGTTGTTGGGATACCTGTTTCTTTCGTGAACTTTCTTCTCATCTTTGTGATTCCAAAGAACTCTTTCCATGAAAAAGATAGTCCTGGAATTCCAGTATTTGAAGTTGATTTTCTTGTTCTTTTCTTTGCCATAATTATATGATTTTAATTTTTGAGATTTCGCACAGTTTGGTTACGTGGTGTATTTGACTAAAATAACGTCAATTCGATGAATTCAAAACTTGGTTTTGAAGCATCTGAATTTGTTGCTTTCGCCAATTAGAAAAACCTCAGAAAACCATGTAAAACAAGAAAAAACAATTGTTTTATTTGATTTTTTATATGTTTTCTTCTATGTTCTTTAGATGGCGAAAGCAATTAGTAGAACTAACGTTATAATATGGTTAAGGGGGAGAACATCATTAGCAAACCGTCCACGAGTGGGCTGCAACGTGAAGAGGGTAACCACTCCCCTGTGGGGGTGAGGGGGGCAGTCCCCTCCCTACGGGGGAAGTCCGATGTTGATAACATCGGAGTATGTGTCAGGGCGGAGGGAGAGGCCTCCCTATATCTTCACCTTCTTATCCCCTATGATGTAAAGACCACTTGGTATGTTATTGAACTTGTTGACACCTGCATTTATCTGCAATGCCTTTACATAAATACCAGATACAGTATAGAGCTTCAAAGTGGTGTCGTAGTTTGACTCTACAATGATGGTATTGCCCTGGGTGTAAATCTTCAACTTATCACCTACAGACAGGCTAAGGTCATCTTCGCTGTCTGCATTCATACCATCATAGATCATAACACGCTGTGGCTTTGCTGGTAACGTTTCAGTAGGCAGGTAAGTACGGAAAGGAAGAATCTCCTTACCATACTCGAAGGCTGTACCACCATCGTTGATGCCATACTGGGCGCTGACATGCAGATATGTTCCCTTGTGGTTGTGAGTTCCCACCGTGGTAGTGGCATTATCATCATCTGTCACCTTGATTGTGGTTGCTCCACTTTCAAATGTAGCCATCTGAGGATATTCCTCACGTCCATATTCATCATCCTTGTAGTATGACTCCATGGTGAACTCGTAGAAGTCATCACCAGGGAAGGCAACGATATAAGGAACCGCTGCTGTGAGAGGCACATAATCCTTGAAGGTGTGACTCATAGCATACCAGGCATTATCGTGACTATCCATTGTATCATCACCTTCATCATCACGAGTGTCGTAATGGTTGTTGTAGTTGAAGAGTGATGTGAAGTAACTATTTACGCCATAGGTGTAATCAAACTTAGCCGCATTTTGGTTATCGTTCACGAACAATCCTGTTCCGCTTACTGATGGACGTGCAAAGGTAGCCTTATCGCCAGCCAAAGCGGTGAAGCCTGTCAACCAATACTCATGATGGAGTGTATGATCGCCGCCTTCGGTCTCACCATAGAAGTGTGAGATCTCACCATTCTTCTCTGCCGTTACCTTAGTTGCGGTGAATGGCAAGCAGATGCCCTCCCATGCGGTACTGCTGTTGTAGTCGTCACCGACATTGCGATAGGTCTGTGGCTTACGCTCATACCAAGCACGGGTGTTCACATTGAATGCGATAGGTGCATTGAAATCCTGCTTATCCACGAGGTGGAAGTAGTCAGTTGCGCAATTCACGATGTTGTGATAGACTACATCTGATTCGTTAATGTCAGCTACATCCTTCTTGTCGAAGACAGGTTCGCCAGAGTTATAGACGAGGAGGTTCTGAGTGATACGGCCTGTAGTCTCGTTACTATAAGTACCACCGTCATTGTTGCTATCCACGCTGAACATAGTAGGCACAGTGCTTGCACCATCGCTTTCTATTGCAGTAGTGAAGTCGATAGCAGTAAGCTCTGGATAGAGTGCCCACGCATCCTTGTTGTAGAAGAATTGCTGATCTTCCTTGCTCTGATAGTAGCCAGCAGCCTTAAACACACGGTTACCGCCCTTTGTGGCCTCAGCATCACCATTTGCAATAGCATTGATGTGCATTGGGTAAGCATCAGCATTCACCTTATCAAGGTGCTGACCGAAGAAGAGGTAATCGTTGGCATAGGCTTCAGAAACGCCATGGTAGGTTGCATCAACCTCACCTATTTCATTATAGGCAAAGCTATCTGCAATGACCTTATTACCATCATTAAGAGGAACGTTCGTGCCTGCCTCGGCAAGTACATCCACATCAACAACACCATCAGCATCCGACCAACGGTTCACATCATGTGTGTGTGTTACATCATGCTTAGTGTTGGCTTTACCATAGTTAGGAGCAGCCTGACGCAATGACCATACGCGGTTGGCGGTAGCATATTGATAGTCACCGTTAGCGTAATAGTTCTTCACGTAGTTATCGGCATCGGCAACCTCGACCTCACCTTCATGTGTCGGTGTGAAGTAGTGGCTAAGTTCATACGCCTGACGACCATATTTGAGGGCGTTGGCATCAACCATTTCCTTCACGTAACTATTGATGACAGTTCCCGAACTTGTGGTATTGGCAATGGCTGAAGCATCATTGCTTCCACCAAGAATACCAAGGTTATAGACCTTACCTTCCAGGTTATTGCCGAAGAGAGAAGTCTGTTTGCCATCCAAGTCAATGTGGTAACCATCGCCATGGAAATTACCGGCAAATGACTGACTGATATCTGGCAGAGCCTCGCTAAGTGTGATGTCACTCTGCAAGATAATGTCAAGATTCTCAAGACCCACTGGGATGTTCTTATCGTTGCCTTCGATAGCCATATTCAGATACTCGATGAACGCACGCAGGTCTTCCTCATCCTCAATATAGAGCTTAGCCTGAGCCAAATCAGGATGATAAGTGTTCACATCGTGGTTAGGGGCAGTCTCCATCTTTTCAATCTGCAAATCCTGTGGCACAACATCCTTCATGCGATGGTAGTTGTGCACCACAATCATGCGTTGCTCCTTCTTAGGATTTGTCTGTTTTGGCATCACAGGGAAGTTCTTGCCACCAGCCGTGAAGATGTAGGCAATTGTATATTCATTCTGCTTGTAGAGTGCAGGAATTGTTCCTTCGATGTTGCCATCAAGGTTCTCATTATATCTATCCTTTGGAATAACGATACCGTTGTTGTTGTCCCAGTGCCATACACCATTATCGTCGATTTCCTTGAGTGGAAGAATCTGCCAGCTACTTGCAGTAACAGGCATAAGCTCTGGAGTCTTGATCTTGATACCATTTGAAGAGAAAGCGATCAGCTCACCTGGCAATGCACAGTTTTCGATATCTACACCACCCTCGAATGTTGGGCCTTGCAGATAGACGATGTTGAGCGTTACGGTGTATTCATACTTCTGTCCATTATTGTCTTCACCCTCAAGGTAAATCTTCACGAGTTCAGGCTCGTCAAGGTGGTTGATGTAATTCGATTCACCACTATTGTCCAACTTATCCTGAAGCAGAATGTTGAACTGTGGCAAATTGTCGTTCTGTATGGTCTTTCCTGTAGTCAGATAAGACACGTCGCTTCCAGAATTATAACGAGGCATATCACATTTCCAGTCGTCAGTACCAATACCACCAATCTGGATATCAAACTCATAGTCATCAATCTTGTCAGGTGTAGAATTCTCCAGCACACACTCGTAGTCTCTACGGTGATTGCTCAGCCACTCAATCTTCTTGATGTTGAGTTTACTACCTTTCTCCATTCCTGAGAGAATGATATTTGGATCGTTCTCAATCAAGTTGAAGTCGAGAGCTTCCTGATATGTAAAGCCTGTGAGCGTGGTATTGAAGAAGTACTTATTACCCTCTACATACCAGTAGTGAGCCTCGTCCAAGGCACCATTCTTAGAAGTAATGTTGTCAGTAGTTCCATAATGCTTAAGGAAGCAGTCATCGACGATGTACTGAGCACCATCACCTTCAGTTGGTACAATACCAGGGAAGACGAAGTTACCTGAAGTATTGAGGAAGTTATTCTCATCAGCGTGAATATTGTCGGCATAGACATAGCCACCACCCTCACCCTGCACAAGGGTAAGGAGCTTTACCTCACATACGCCAACGATAGGTCCGTAGTAGGTTTCGAACTTTCTGGCAGCACCTTCACCCTTGTATTCCTGATTCTGGATACGCAAGCAGTAGCCATTGTTGATACCAATGGCATTGCGGGCAGTAGCCACGTTGCGTTTCTTGAAGGCATTTACAGCAGCTGCATCCTTAGCAGAAGCTGTGTATGTAGAAATGAAGTCCTGCTTTACATTCTTGTAAGACTGAGAGCCTAAAGCACCAGTTGCATCATGGAAAGTATGCTCCGCATCATCAAACTTATCATTCGTGACGATAGAGCCAAGATAGTGCACATTATTGAAGAATGCAAGGTAGTTGCGCTGCTGTTTAACATCAAACTGAGGGCCAACACCACTTTCGCCACCATCCTGAGCACTGATTTGTCCAAGAGACTCATCAGCTCGCAATGACGAATTCATGCGCAACTCATTGATACGGGTGATACTATACATGGTAGCATCAATCTGGTCGGTAGCGAAGTCTTGCGCTCCCTGAAGCATAAGGCAGCAGTCATTGATGCTCAGCAAATCCATACGCTGGAAGGTATTCATCAAGATAGGATGCTTTGCTGTTCCCTCTGCCCAGCCATAACGCGTAACGTCTGCAACTCGGAAACCTTCACAGAATGTAAGGTGACCATCACCATACATACCGCCATTGCCTGAGAGCTCATAATATTGCAAATTCGGGTCAGGCGTACCATCACCTTGGTGAGTATATTTATCACCTTCCAGAATATATTTACCAATCTTTGTCGTTGCAGTGTAAGGCTTTGGTAGCTCTGTAACCTTAAGTGTTGAGATACGGATATGGTCACGTTCACCACCATCCTGATCGCCCAGCATAATGCTTGAGTTACCACCATAACCTACGGTACTTGCCACATCATCATAACCACGAGTGTTGAAGTTGTGCGGATGCAAGTCTGTGGTAATGGCATCACTCAGTTTGTGTGTGGTGATAGAACCTGCAGAAGCTGCGGTACTATTAGCGAGTGAGTAACCTCCACCATATACGCCCTTACCAATCTTGATGTGTATATCGTTCCAAGTGGTGCCGTCAGAAGAATGATGAGTGGTAGGTGTCACTTCTACCTCATCAAATTTAGAGGCATTGCCACTATTAGCAGCCACAATCTGCTGATAGACATTTTCAGGAACAAGGTCACCCTTCAAGTACTTGACACTCTGCTTGATGACATCCTGTCCATAAACATCTTTCTTGTCGGTATTCCATGTGTCACCACGCTGCACGACATACTCGCCAGAAGCATTACATTCATAATACTTAGGATAGCCAATGATGACCTGTGTTGAGCCGTACATATCTGAAGCATAGCAACCACCAGCCACGTCAGAATAGACGAGGCCATTGCGAACCTCAATGGTAGAGTTGCCGATGAGCTTACCATTACGACCACCACCTACGATATTGTTGAATGAAGGATATGAGCTGTCGAACAGATGGCTGCCTGCTACGTATGGGAGGTTGGAGATATTCCAAACAGACTGATCATTAATGTCAGCGCCACTATTGCCAAGTCGCTTCATCATCTCTGTGCTCAACGTTGTTCCGCCGATAGCACCCATAGTACTCTCATCAAGGCTGCGATCCATATTGATCTTTACGTTACCCCACACGTGAGAATTCTGACCGAAGCCAGCACCATAGACATTGAAGCATGCAATGTTCTGGGCAAGTGACTTGTCGAGGTCTTCCTTATTTACGTAGCGAAGCATATTGCTGTAGAGGTTGAGCTCGATGTCGCCTTCTACCTCACCCGACTGATAGCAACCACCATAGATGTTGCATGATGGAGCATAGATGCCAGGAGCCTCTTTCCACTGATGGTCTTCACCCTCACCAGCCAAGAATTCCTCCTGAGTTGTGTAATGGGTTTCAAACAAGTCATTGAACTCTTCATACGTATATTTCACTCCCTCGGTACGGTTGTCGTAGAGGAAGTCGTGAGCAGCAGCCGTTACAAAATCTTCACCATGAGCATTCTTCGTCTCAGGATTCTTATCAGCAGGCACATCCATCACCAATGGCACAAACTGCGATGCGATGTTGAGGCGCATCTTAGTGTTGCCGTTAGTACCATTATTGGCAAGAGCACGAGTATAGCCACCATAAGAAGTAATGATTTTACCATTCTGGTTGTACTGCACATTGGCGTTGAGACAAGCGCCCACAATCTTATCATATATAATAATATCGTGATGGAATGGCAGTTCAACGGTTTTGTCCACAAGCATAGAACCACGGTTACCACCACCGCAGTAAGTACCGATGTGAGCCTCCTTCAGTGGAAGATTGAGGTTGAAGTCACGAGGCTGAGCCTGCATATCCACCGCCATCATATAGGTGTTGAGAAGGTTAGGATTGTGCTGCTTGTCAAGTTCATATCCAGAATTGAATGAGGTTTCAGCCCCCATATCAGTGATAGCGTTCAGTTTGGCAAACTTAGCGATATGCTCTTGCTCGGTAAATGAAAGTCCGTCACTACCCATGAATACGCCATTGAGCGTAACATACGAACCAATTTTGAACTTCGTGAAGCCATCAGCACCATTACCTGTAACCGTTGAAGCATTACCACCACAGAATACATTACCCTTGACGTAAGCAACACGCTTTCCCGTGACACCAGTCTTCGGATCTGTATAACTCTCTACACCACCAATATTGAGGAATGCCTTCTCTACAGAAGGACGAACCTCGTTGATGGTAAGAATCTTATGGGTGTCTGAGCCAGAAATACCACGCTTATCAAGAGGAGTAACACCATCTGTCGCCATTTCTGGTACACGGTAGTAGATGCCATATTCATCATCCATCTCCTCCGTAACTTTCGCAACCTCAGGGTCAAACTTATATAGATAGAAACCATTGCCCGAACCATATACGTTACCCGATACAGCACCAGAGATATTCACATTCGTGCCGTGAGCTACGTTTCCAGAGATATCGTTTCCGCCGTAGATGTTGTTGATGTAGCCGTCGGTGATGTTGACGGTAGCACCATAGTAATCGTCTGCATTCTCTGTTGGCCAAGCGTATCCGTCCTTCGGAGTCGGTGTCACATCGCTCATACGGCAACCACCAAAGAGTGACTGAATGAAGATATCAGGCTGTTCAATCGTGATGCAGAGACCACGAGGATTGTAGTTTGAGTTAGAACCGTCAGCATTGTTCTCGACACCTGATATTGAACCAGCCGTTCCATCTTTCGTAGAAGGTTGGCCAGTAGGATTATAATAGGTCATATCACCCATGTTACCACCTGAATAGACATTCTCCAATCGTCCCTTGGCAAGATTCCAGGTTGGCTGTATGTCCATCGTAGCAAGGTTATTACCACCGAAAAGGTACATCACGTGGAATGGATCCATGATCAGACGAGTGTCATCCCATTTGTAACCCTTTTTCATATCATTGAAGAACACGTTTTGCATAATGTACTTCTGGTAGGCAGTAAACTCCACATTGGCATAATTGTTACCATCAGCATTTGCAAAGATACAAGTCTTCTCGGTAACGGTAGCCATATTACCACCACCGAAGGCGTTAAGCGTAGAACCACCACCAATCTCAATGAGGGCTTTTCTCACCTCAGGCTTTTTGCCATCCTGCTCCGTCCAGTTCAGACCATTACCACCAGCGTATGCACTACCGATGAGTGGGAAGCCACGACTAGCTTCGTTGTCGGTAGAAATCTCAACGTAGGTATTGAATTTTTCGTCGTTTGCAAGCGTCACTTCTGGACGCTTTGCATAGCTATTCCATTTATCCCTGGCAAACTCGACAGGCATAGTACCACTGATGGTACCGGCAATATCGTTTCCACCATAAAGGTTACAAACGATAAGGTGGTTGGCATCTGGAGCACCACGGTATAAACCATCATATGCCCATACGTGGGCTGCCCCTCCGATGTTGGCCTGACGGCTGCCACCATAGACATTGAAGAGGAAACCAGAGGCAAGTTCCACGAAGGTGTTGCCACCGATATTACCCTGATAGCTGCCACCATATAGTGATCCAAGCAATGTTCCTTGCACACCGGTGTCATAATAGACGTTGACATTGCCATCAACTACGCCCATGTTAGAACCACCAAAGGCATTATAGATGTATGGGAACTTACCTGTAGGGTCTTTATCACCCAAAGCATGGCTATCCAGATTCTTAATTCGCAGATAGACATCACCCATAGAGTGGGTATCGGTACCAAAGCCTGCACCAAACACACTCATGGCATTGTTTCGATCCAGGTCTGCAACCTCTTTATATACCTCCAGATTGTTCTGCTTACCGAAGAATGTGGCATCGGTACACTTAGGCGAAAGCCAGCAGCTGTAGTCCACCCAGGAGTCTCCCTCCACAAAGCCCGACATAAAACAACCACCATAGACGTTTCCACCATTGGCGTATCTTGTAGCATGATTGCTATCAGCCTCAAAGATCTCAGGCTCAAGGGCGCAGTTCAACTGCATGTAGAGCAATGTTTTGTCCCTGTTCGCAGTGAAAAGCTTGGCGCGAGTTGCATCATCTTCTCTATCAGGCTGACCTTCAGCCTTAGATTCGAAGTAGGCTGTTGCATACTCATTTTCATTAGCTCTTGGATCAGCATGCACCTTATGAATATGGTTACCAGGTTCACTAGCGTTCACACCCGTACTATTCTCAGAGAGCATACCACCATTGTAGTTGTAACGGAGAATGGCTGTGGTCTTTTCTGGATTGTCAGGATCCTCCTTTAACTCGCCCAGGTAATCAACGTTCAACACCCAGTCTGTAGGTACACTTGTTGCGTAATCCCATGCATCATCACCATCAAGATCAACAAAGTTACCATCATCATTTGTATCGAACAACTTGTATTTTACGTGCGAGTTGTAAGCACCACCAATGATAGCATGATTGACCGTTACGCCCACAGGCAAACGATAGTCAAATATACCATTCTCTGTCATTGCACGCATTGAACCACGGAAACCACCACCCACGAAGTTGGCAAGCCAGATGTCTTCAGCATTCTCCTTGAACTTGAGATTGATGTCGTCTGTCCAAACAAGAATGTTATTGAGGTAAGCCTGGAAAGGCTTTAGCTGCTCTTCACGATCCTGAGAAACACCATTTTCATCATAAACGATAAAACCTGGCAGGTATTGTTTTGCATATGGGCTAAAGAAATGATGGTAGTAGTTATCAGTCTTCGCGCCACTCTGAGTGGCAAGATCTTTGCCTGAGCAACCCATAAAAAGACCAGAAACGTTCTCATCGTTGTCTATATACTTGCTACCGTCCGAAGCTTCATTGAGCATAGAACGAGTACGACCAATAGATACATGTGAACCGAGCGTGATATCTATTTTACCACCACCAAGGAAGTAGTCAGGGTCATCACGTGTGAGGTGTGGGTCACCATTATACTTTACCTCTTCGGCAATCATTGCCTTATCCCATTTACCAATAGTACAAGAGTTGCCACCACCGAACACCTGACCAAGCACACGCACACGCTCATCTGCCGTATTGCCTTCAAGCGTCAGTTCTACACCACCCAACGTTTGTGGACGGCTGACATAAGTATTACCTTTAGGTCCATTTTCAGTCGTGTGGTCAACATAGTAATAGTTGTTATCGTGCTCACCAAGGTCATATCTCAATTGGGCTGGAACATAATAACCAATATGATTGCCATTACCAGCACCATACACCTCTCCATTGAACGTACCACCATAGATGGTCAACTTTGCCACACCATTCACAGTACCACTCACGTCGTTGGCTCCATATACGTTGCCTCCGATGGTAATCTGGTTCCGTTCATCTTCATAAGTGTAACTACGGATGACTACAGGATGACCTTCTGCATCAACCTGTTCTCCAATCATATCAATTCTTGAGTGACGATCTTCACCAGGACTCTGCAGTCCGATGGTTGTATCAATCACTACGTTTGCCAAGTCATCGTTGTTTTCAGCGACATTACCCATTACTGAGCCACCAAATACGTTCTCCATGATGTTTCCACTTGTTATATCAAGTTTTGTGCCACCGCAAGGAGCGTAGTAGCCTCCACCATAGATATAATGGATGGTAGAATTAGGATTACTGCCCACATGCACCATACAAAGACCACCAACAGTTCCGTTCATACCACCACCGATGATACTATGCATACCTGTACCAGACTCGAGGTTGATGTCGCTGTAGGCATTGCCTTGAATGACAGCATTCAGACCAAAGCCACCACCAAATACCGAAAGGTGTGGTCTTGCCACATTGGCAACAAGATTGCGATAGTGCTCGGTTTCGCTAAAGCCCTCAGGTGCAACAGGTGCACCTGTCAAATAGACATGAGAGTCACCTTTCACCGTGCTTGCTACGTTGCCACCACCATAGAGGTTGTGGTTGATATCGCTCGCACTGGTGCGATAGGTCTGCTGTTTGCCTTCAGCATCCAGTATCGGATTATCATTGGCATCCTTGATGATGTCAAGGCTGGAATTCTGTTCAAGGAATTCACCTTTCGTCTCATCCCAATATTCATGCCACTCCAACTCAGTTTTCTTGACATGTATATAGGTGTTACCTGAGATATCAGCCGAAGTGATTATATCATCGGATTTGTCAGCAGGTGTTCCATTATTATCAACATTACCAAAGCCGCCAGCAAAGATATCCATCGCCACCATACCACCAAGGATTTCCACGTTGGTGGACCCATCAATGACATTGTTCACCATGCTACGAGACAAGCTTCCGCGACCATTTGCTTTAGCTATCTCTTCACACGAATATACACAACCGGCATTACCACCGCCATAGATGCTGTTCCATACATTGGTACCATGCGTACTATTTGAACTCAGTCCATCCGAAGAATCCTCGCCTAACACGAGGTTGGTACTACCGATAACGGCTCCAATGAGGCGGGCCTGAGATATATCTTTCTTTAATCGACCATTAGCCCCTGCAAAGACCTTACCAAGAATGTTACCACCAAGCAGTTTGACCGAGGTTGTAAAATCAAGTTTTCCTTCACTCCAATTGTTTTGCTCTATATGAGAAGGTTCTATCGGTCTGGCCGCTTCTGTGTACCAACCTGTGTTTGCAATGTCACCACCACCAAACACGTTGCCGCCTATAACGGTACCGATACCATTGATGGTAACATCAGTCTCACGGAACACCTGTGCCGCATTGACGTAAGGCATCTTACCCTTATAAGGTGTAGTAATATCGATCTCGCCATTGATACCTGCACCACCACCAAAGACACTACCATAGATAAAACCGCCCTTGATATCCACCTTCGTGCCACCAAGCACAGCACCCACACGACTACCCCATTTATTGCCATCAGTATCAGCAGCTTCCTTAGAGCCAAGACCTCCACCGAACACGTTATACAGATATGGCTGACCCGAGATCGTCACGTTTGTCCTGGCAAGATATTCGTCCTTGTTGGCGTTGATGCCTTTATCTTCCACACTATATGCTCCCACCGTACCATTATAACCTCCACCGAGCACACTCGTCACAAAGGACTTGCTCAAATCTGGGTGAGGGCTTTCACGCTGGAGGAATGCGTAGGCAGTTTCAAGTCCAAGCTTATCCAACTCTTCTGTCAATGCTGTGCCGATATTGACATATACGTTTGTGCTGTCAGCCACGTCGGTATGAGCACCAAAGCCCGCTCCGAAGACGGCACCCTTAGGTGTCTTTTGGTCGCTCTTGAAGTCATTGTACCAATTCTGCCACTCTTCTGTACCTACGTCCGAAGACACAAACGTCCATGCTGTGAGTATGCCAGTATTCATATTGACATAGGTAGAACCAGCTACATTACATGCCAGGTTACCACCACCATAGATGTTATGGTTGTTGTCACTTCCAGAACCGATATAATATACAATCTCACCACCATTGATGGTAACGTGGGTATCACCAGTGCCTTCCTTTAATGTGCCATCATCATTGTGTGTGCCCACATCAGCAGAAGCTTTTACCGTTCCATCATCATTGAGCGCACCATTACCACCACCAAAGATTTCACCACCGAACTCACCTGCATTGATGGTCACGTTTGTGTTACCTTGCACTGCAGCCTGGTCGCCTCCGCCATACACGTTGCCAGCAATCTTTATCTTGCTCAAAGGCTTGTAGGTGTTGCCACCAACAGTAATGCCGTTCTTCTCCTCTTCAGGAGTAGGATGAGATTCTTGCGCCCATGCAGTCGTTATGCTTCCAATCGACAGAAGCAGTAATGAGATTATATGTAATGCATTGCTTCGCATAATTCCTATATTTAGAGTTCTTACCTTGGAACTTTATTCACCAATTGTCACGTTAGTATTTCCACTTACGATAGCCTCATTGCCACCACCAAAGACATTGCCAGTGATAGTCACAGCAACATCTTCCTCTGTTGTGGTATCAGTGCCACTAATGTGCTTGTTCTTGGTCAAAGTGCCAATCTTTACATTCGTATTGCCATAAACGGCACCAGCGTTGCCACCACCATAGATGGAGCCGATTGAACCAGCTTCATTCGGGATGACAAGGTAACTACCATTCTTTGAGATGTGGTATGGTAGAGTGGTGGCCTCAGCGAAAGTTACACGCTCATCATTGCCATTGAGCACGAAAGCAGGAGATATCTGCATCCCTTCAGTGCTACCATCATAGCCTGCGAACTTACCCTTGATTGGTTCTACATTTACATGAGTGTCACCATAGAGAACAGCCGACTCACCATAGCCACCACCAAACACCTTGCCGATGCGAGTAAAGGAAATGAGGTTGAGTTCTGGATTGTCATACTGTTTTCCATTCTTGAAGTTCTCTTTTGTTTTCTCGTCAAGAGTAAGAGTATTGAACTGTTCCTCTGTTCGAACAGTTCCGTCTATATTCCATCCACGAACTGAGTATGACGCTAAATTACCACAAGCATATAGTTCGCCAATCATCACTGGCCAACAACCTGTTTCATCGACGTTAACCTTAAGGTTTCCAAAGATCTTGCCGCCAGTGTTGTTTCCACAGAACACTTTTCCGTATGTACCAGAATGGATATTCAATGTTATGTCACCATGCACGTTCGCATCGTTAGCACCAGCATAAAGAATAGCGCCCCCTTCGTTACAGTCGAGATTCATTGTCACACTGCATTCGATATCAGCCTCATTGCCACCACCAAACACATTGCCCACATTGAGAGGACAGCCGCCATCGCCATTCTCCACACTTACCGACGTACCACCACGGATGTAACCAAGTGTATTACTACCACCATATACATTGTGGACGGTACCACCATAGATAGTGATGGAAGATTTACCTGTGCCGTAAGGTTTTGCATCACCAACTTTGCTAAAATAGTCTAAGTAACCCACATCAGCACCAGGGTTGTCTGTACCAGCACCGTTACCACCTGCAAACGCATGGTTAATGGCATTTGCACCATATATCTCCACCTGGGTAGCAGGCACAGGTGCAGCGTTGCCACCACCATAGACATATTCTATGCTGTTGTCACAACCTTCAATCAGCACCTCGGCATAGTCATTAGGATTGGTTGGTTCGTATGCAGAGAGATTACCACCACCATAGACAGCAGGAACATGGTATTCTTCCGCGCCCTGTCCGTCGCGAGGTGTTGTGCTCAATACATGCACCTTGGCATGGCCTTTTGGTGTACCGTTAAGGTTATTACAACCAAACACACCTGTTTCGGTAATCTTGGTACCATTGAGAGTGACAGTTGTATTGCCGCTAACAATTGCAGCGATAGCCTCTTTGGCTGGCACATATCCATCTTCTCCTTCCGTTCCTACAGCAGCAACGGCCAACTGTCCAAGTGCACCACCGTAAGCACCACCTACAGCACCACCAGTAAGATTAACGGCTGTTTTGCCATCAACGTCAGCCAACGCGCCACCACCATAGACATCGTGGGTGACGGTTCCACCACTTACATTCACGGTCGGATTGCCCACAGTCTTTGCCAAGCTACCACCGCCAAAAACGTTATTGCCAATAGTACCACCCTGAACATTAACAACAGGATTACTTGTCACGATAGCCGTAGCACCAAGACCACCACCAAACACATCATTCGCAATGCTACCAGCGATGATATTAACTTCAGGGTAAGCACCAGGAGTAGTAGGTGTATATGCGGCATCCTGGCCACCGCCATAGACGTAACCAGCATGGAGGCCACAGTCGTATTTCTCTGTATCTTCTGCTATGTTCACTTGGATACTACCATCTACATTACCACTGACATTATTTCCACCAAAGACACGATTAATCTTTCCGCCCTCAATAGTGAAAGCAATATCGCCCGTGATATTAGCTTCACGAGCACCGCCAAAGAGATCGCCAATACCTTCGGTCTCACCACTACCAGTGCAACCAATATCAAACACACCAGCCTTGCCATCAGCTTGGTTACCACCACCATATACTTCCACTATGTGTAGTTCTGCGAGGGCATTTGCGTCCTTCACAATAGTCACAAGTTGTTCGCCCGTGATAGTTCCCTTACTGTTACTGCCTGCGAATACCTTATCAATCGTGCCACCATGTACAGTTAAATGGGCATCACCACTAACGTTAGCTTCAGTCTGTGGTTCGGCATTCTTGTCGCCATGGCCACCGGCAAATGCCATTTCTGCCACTCCGCCATTGATAACAACATCTGTGTTCGTCACATCGGCCGCATTACCGCCACCGTAGATATTATTAACGGTACCCTTATCAAGTTGAACTTTGCCAGTTCCATTTACATTCGCAGCATCACCGCCGCCATAGACATCAACGACAGTCAGAGCCTTGTCATCCGTCTTGTTGACGTAGGCCAGTGGACTACCCGTCACCACAGCCGTACTACCACGACCACCGGCAAAGATGTCTCGTACCGTCCCATATTCGGCATTGACCAGCGGATTGCCCACAACAGGAGCAGCATCGCCACCGCCAAAGATATCATTTGTAACCGTTGCACCTATGAGGTTGACTATAGGATTACCCGTCACGACCGCAGCCTCACCGAGTCCACCGCCATAAACATTATTGCTGACGATACCGTTCTTCAGGTAGATCGTAGGGCCCTGCTTCTCGGCAGGAGTAGTATAGGGTGCGAGATTACCGCCACCATAGACGTTGGTAAGGCTATTTGCTGCACATACATCATCACCCGTCGCCCAATCGATATTGACGGTTATAGCGCCATCAATGTTTCCACTGTTGTTGTTACCACCAAATACATTGGTAATCTTGCCACCACGAATATTAAGTGTGATATCACCCGTCAGGTCAGCCATGTTGGCACCACCAAAGACATTTTCTACTTTTCCTGATCCAGTACAAACAATATTCACTGTTCCCGACTTACCTGCAGCCTTATTACCACCACCATAAACATTGGTAACAAGCATATCACAGGAAGTATTCCCTCCATCTCCTTGTGAAAGAACATAAACATTCGTAACTCCATCAATCATACCATTGGTATTAGAGCCACCAAATACATTCAATATCTTTCCTCCGTGAATAGTCACCCTTGTATCACCACTTACATTAGCAGCCTGCACCTGACCATTGCCTCCACCGAATACGTTACCAATAGAGTCACATCCCCAAATAATGACATTCGTATTGCCTGCCGTCTCGTGCGTCAAGTGAGCAGCATTACCACCACCATATACATATTCAATACTATTGTCACAACCATGTACTGTCACATTAGGCGTGCCAGCAATATAGTCTGCCTGGTTGCCACCGCCATAGACAGCAAATAACGCATACTTATCACCATCTTTAGCTGTGTTATGATGATAGATGTCAACATCTACCGTTGTCTGTGGTGAGCCATTCAAATTGTTGCAACCATAGATGCCACCAGAATATGATCCACCGTCATCACCATCACGACGAAGCACGATTCCACCATTCACTCTCACAGAATCAAGACCATACACATTGGCTGCCACGTCCTTAGTTGCACCACCTACGCCTTTCTTTTGACCGAGAGCACCGCCATACATCGACCCATTGATAGTACCAGCATTCAAGTCCACACTGGTAGTTTTACCATCTGACGCAACAAGCTCTAAAGAACAATTTGTATTGCCTAGTGCCGAACCACCATAGACATCACCATTGATGGTAGGGCCAACAGCATCCTTTGCAGCACCAACCTTACCAATGATAACATCCACGTCACCTGTGACTACGGTCGGTTCACCCAGTCCACCACCGAAGACTCCTCCGTTGAAACTTTCACCGTCACCGATTGTTCCTGTGTTTACCTGCACCTTGGTATCACCATCCACGGTAGCCAACTGACCACCACCATAGATCTTACCTCTAATAGTCTGGGCATGCAGAGGTACGGCTGTTCCTAGCAGAAACAGCAATACTATATTATATAGATAATGTATTCTATTCATTGTCATCTTTAGAATCTATTGAGTTTTTTGCTACCACAGTTTTTGGTGGTCATTATGGTTTAGGAGTAGGTTCTGTCCAATCCTTATCTACAATGACCTCTGCTTTGCCTGTCACTTTTGCTTTGTTCGGATGTCCTTCTTCGCCCTTGCCACCACCAAAGACATCACCCTCGATAATACCGCCTTTGATGACCACATTCGTTGTGCCATCAACAAGTCCCATCTGACCACCGCCATAGATGTTACCTGTGAAAGGATGGCTCTCAGGGAGGTCTATGAGGATGTTGATGTCGGTCTTGTACTGTTCACCAAGCTCAGCATTACCAGTGGTAGCGATGCGGAGGTATTCTTCTGTTGCGGATTTTGAATCCACACCTGCTCCACCACCGTAGATATTGCCACCAATGGTTGGCCACAGAGCATCAGTACCCTTGACGGTCAGGTTCACCGTGCCATTCATCTCAGCGATGTGGGTAATGGTCTGACCATACTTGTTTGTCGCTTTAAAGTACTTTGTATCACCCTGGCTTCCGCCATATACTGAACCTCCAATAGTGCCACCTGTGACGTTTACAGTTGATGTTCCAAAGATAGATCCTACACCCTGCATTGTCACACCTGAGTCCATGTTGTCCACCAATCCACAGCCACCGCCATAGATGCTGCCGCCGATTGTTCCGCCTGCTATGTTCAACTTAGTGGATGAGTGTCGAAGGTCCAGGTCTTCTGTATCGTAGCCAGTGCCGGCATCATTAGGATTATGCAGTTTTACCTTTGCCATCGGCGACTCGGGGGGCATGCTGCTCCAGGCATCAGCGCCCAGTCTGTTATCACCATACTGTACCGCGTTCCAGATGCCAACGGCGGCATTGTCGCTCGCAGATGTTGCGTACGGTGCATGAGCATCCCAAGGATTAACACCGATGACGCCACCGGCACCACCGCCATAGACATTGCCAACTACTGTGCCACTTATTATGTTTACCTCAGTATGACCATACATAAACATATCTACGACAGTACCTGCAGCACTATCTTGAGCCTTTCGTCCCAAACCACCTGCATAGATATTATCGACTACAATATCTTTACAATCAGCGCTTTGCTCCACATTGATAACCGAGCGGCCAAAGTACGAAGAGTTAGGCCATATACCCCAGTTGCCGCGATTTCCGCCAACTTGCGTGAATGTCGCATTGCCATTTTGAACAGGGTTACCCTGGTTGCCACCTACTATATAACGAACGGTACCACCATGCATGTTTATTTGGCAGTCGCCATACATAGAACCATCGGTAAGACCTGCTACAATACAGTTGATGTCGCAACTGTATGTCTTAGGAGTAGCATCTGCCGACTGCATGTCATTATACCTATCTATGTCTATATTTATTATAGCCCAGACAGGATGCTCTGCAGATCCAAGAATAGCGTGTGCATCTGAATTCGGTATGTAATTACCTGTAAAACGGCCTCCCAATATACGTCCATAGTGTCCCGACTCAATCGTTAATACCTGCGGTTTTGTGCGATTGGTGTATTTTTTGATATCTGCTTCTGATAGATTTGTAGCAGTAAGGAGAATAGAGAACTCGGGAATTGTATTATTTGATTCGTCCAAGTTTCCGTGGTTTGCCGATAGGTTTCTGAAATTTTTCATCCTTAATCCTTTGCCTAACCACACATCATGACCATTGCAATACAAGAAGCAGTTATCAGGCGAATTTGCAGCATAAAACACCAGATACTCAAACTTTGTGTCTGCACTCACATAATTATGGAAACCGGTTTTTCCAGGACCTTCACCAGGATTGGTTCCAGATTCACCGTCATTTGTCAGATTGATTACACCTTCATAATCTACGCCATCCCATTTGCCTGTGAGCGTGGCAGGGTTTGTTCCTCTACTCTTGAAAGCAGCAGCATTATTACTGCCAGTAGTAAGTTGTCCCATCACCACGATGATGTTTTTGTCCCAAGGGCCGCCATCGAGCAGGCTGTTGGCCTTGTCGATGGTCTTGACTGGAGTCTGAGGCGTCATTCCGTCGTTGGTGTCATCGCCAGTTTTTGCTCCATTCTTTGCATAATTGTTGCCGTTGACAAAAACTACGATAGAGTACCGGCCTTGTAGCGTACGGCTGACAGAAGTAAATCCTGTACCACTCACCGTGACCACACAAAAGACGGTGTTTCCTACGGCTTCGAGTTCGTCCTTCGTCATGCTCAGCGTCTTGTCCGTCTTGCCAGTGATCGGTGTTGTCTTGTCCGACTGATACCATTGATAGGTGAGCGTGAAGCCGTCTGAATTTTCGATATCTCCAGAATCTACAGTAAAGACATAGCCTTGCTCATCATCACCGGTGCGGGTCAAGGTAGGATTGAATGTAATGCTGTTCGACATCAGTTCCTTCACAAAAGCCACTTCTGCATCGGGCACATATTGCCCGCGGTTCAAGCCTTGCATGTAATACATGTAGTAGGCAGGATAGGTAGCAGAATTGGTGTTCCATTGAGGATAAATACCCATATCCTTATTGGAATTATTTGCGTTGTATGCCAACACCGTATAAGAGTTCTTTGCGACACCCGATATTTCATTTGGTCGGTCGAAGGTCTTGTCGTCAACCGTCAGATAGCTCACCCCATTCTCTACGACAGGCGACGCCTTGTAGTTCTTGGTTCTTGCCGTCTGGCTGATGACCTCCGGTGACAAACCAAGCTTGTATCCGTTATAGTACCAGCTATCCGTTTTCTTCCATTCCTCGGCTGTGACATTGGTCGAGCTCTCACCCGAGTATTCGTTATAGGGATAGGCTGCACCGCTGTTGGCTGTGTAGAACACACCCACGATTGGAGCAACCGCTGCAAGGGGGGCATATATTTTACCCGAGTAATAAACGTGTTCAGGCAAGCGCGAAGGGTTGTGGAGACGTCCCACCACACCTCCTACGATAAATGCACTACGATATAGGTTGTAATTGCTTCCGCTCACATTGACAGGAGTGAAACCACTGAGGTCAAAATCTACCTTGGAGGTGCATTGCTTAATTTCTGATTTAGCCGTAGCTGACTGGTCGGTGTAACCAACGATGCCACCGAAGGCATAGGTAAGATTCTCCTTGAACGTATGGCTGCCGACGCTACGAATCTTTCCACTGACAGAGCATTGGTCGATGGTATTGGCTGTTGTCTGCGCTTTGAGCATACCTGTTATACCGCCGACATACAAAGTATTTGTAAAATTACCATCAAAACTGATATCTAAGCCAGAGATATTAATGTTGGTAGCGGAAATAGAGGCGTATGCCGCATTCGAGACATAGAGGTATCCGGCTACACCGCCCACATAACTAGTTATATCAACGTTACCTCCTACGGCAATCTTGCAACTTCCTGTCACATCAATGTCTTTCAGCGTAATGGGAGTATTAGTGCCAGTTGTTGCATATCCAACGACTCCACCCAGATAACTCGTCGCCGTAGTGAGATTGCCATTCACCTGCACTTCCGTATTTTCTACCGTCCAATCTTCAAGGCGTACATTGGCATTGGCATAACCAACAAGCCCCGCACGGATTTTGCTGAGATTGGATGTTGAGCCAGTACCCAGCACCACCAGAGCATCACCTGTGATATTTATATTTGTAACTGCCACTTCTTGCGTGGAATTACCAACGATGTATCCTGCAAATGAACCGAGATTAAGGTCGAAATTCGGATTATCGGTAGCCTTGTAGGTCAAAACAGGGTCACTCACGGTCACAGAAGTTGCTGCACTATAGGTGTTGATACGGCCGAAGGTAGCACCGATGCAACTGCCAGCAATACCGTTCTTGTTGACTGTCACAGACGGAGAAGTTACAGTAAGTCCATTAATCGTAGTGACAGGATTATCTGCTGCACCGGCAAGGTCACCGATAGCTCCACCGATATAACTGGCAGCAGCTATACTGCCTGCAACATCGATGACAGGAGAATCAACTTTGTTGTTTGTCTCTATCTGCACGTTGTTGGCGGTCTGCGCCACAAAAGCACCAATGTAGCTGGCATTATTGATGCCTGCTGTCAGACTCACATTGGTATTGCTTACGGTACAACCTGTGATGTTCACAGGAACAGTAGCAGCACCTTTGGCATAGCCGATAAAACCGGAGATGCGGGATGCGTTGGCAGTAGCGCTGTAGGAGATAGTTACATCCGTGGTGCTGCAGCTACTGACATCTGTCTGACTTCCGATATAACCTATCATACCACCGAAGTAAGCATTGGTGGTTGTACCGCTTGCCGTGATGGTGAGTTTAGATACAAAGCTGTTGGTCAACTTCGTATCACTTCCTGTCTGTCCCACGATACCACCCACGTAATTGGCATCAGATATATTTTTTGCATAGGTAATCGTACTGTTCGTCACCTTGACATTGGTGATGTCGGCATTCTTCGAGCTCTTGCCGACGACAACACCCACAGACGTTGTCTTACCCAAAGCAGCACTTGGCGCTACGGTAGCTTTGTCGATTATCAGGTTCTTGACTTCTGCACGATTATCTGTCGTCTGACCTTCAACCATACAAAACAGGCCATAGTTATAGTTTGCGGTCGCAGGCTCAAGTTTCATGTTGCTGATGGTATGGTTCTGACCATCGAACTTGCCCTTGAACGTCTTGTTCAGGTTGACGTAAGGCCAAGAATGATTGTCCAAGTCTATATCGGCATCCAGTTTCCAATACTGTGTGCTGGAATTGAGGCTACCATTGTTTGCAGCCCACCAGAAATAGACAAAGCCTTTGGCATCATGGATGACGTAAGGATTTGCCTCTGTGCCAGAGCCAGTAATGCCAGCCGCTGTTACATTTGCAGTATTCCACGTCGTTGTGGGATTCGTTCCATCCCACTTATCTGCCCACGCACTTCCCACTCCCATCACCATCATGATGAGGAAGAGGAGGACCTTCTTAATCTCCCTTAAAGGGAGGGAAGAGTTACCAGAGTTATTGTATGTCGTTGTATGTTGTGTCATATATTATCTTATTTGTGATAGTATTACATTGGGATGAATGCCCATGAGGGTAATGGCAGACATTTTGTTGCCTATAGCATTGAGGGAATGACCGCAGTGGTAGAGGTTGTCATCGATGATGAGCCAACGGTCGTGCGACTCGTTACGCCACTTGTATATCTCAATTGGTTGGACGTCGGGCTGACGATTGTGCTCGTCGCGAAGGCGGGTCATACCAGCTCCGACTCCTGCGGTGTATATCTCTGCTGTGACACCATCTGCACGGACATCGAGCATATCAAACGTTTTGGCATCAACGTACGGATCGATTATGATGGCGCGCTGCGTGGCAGTCTTTATCAATTTTTCCAATGCAACACGGGCGGTGAAGAAGTCACCATTGAAGAATACCATCTCTGCTGGCGGTGTGTTTGTGCGGATGAAGAAGTCAAGCTGCTGTTGCTGTTCCTTCTGTACGGTCTTAATCTCTTGTATTTCATCATGCTGCTGCATGAGGCGGTCATCGATGCGACGCTCAAGTTGCATGAACTGCTGACTGATGGAGTAGCCACGCAATAAATATTGTTTGAGAACAGAGTTCGCCCATTGGCGGAAACGGATGCCTAGGGTGCTGTTTACACGAAAACCAACAGAGATAATCATGTCTAGATTGTAGAAATCAAGTTCACGAGAAACCATACGATTTCCTTCCTTGCGAACCGTTCGGAATTTCCGAACAGTTGATTCTGGCATCAACTCTCCCTGCTTGTAGATGTTGGTTATATGCTCGCTGATATTAGCCTTGCTTGAATTAAACAATGCTATCATCTGCGCTTGCGTCAGCCACACAGTCTCCTCTTCAAGGCGCACTTCAAGACTTGTGCTCTCGTCCGGCTGGTAGAGCACAATCTCAGGGTTCTGTATGTTGATTATCTCGTTTGCCATCGTCTATTCTGCCTGCTTTTTAATTTTTATCGTTTATGATAAACATCAGTCTTATATCAAGCACGCATTTCTCACTCCCATCACCATCATGATGAGGAAGAGGAGGGTCTTCTTGATCTCCCTTAAAGGGAGGGAAGAGTTACCAGAGTTATTGTATGTCGTTGTTTGTATCATTATGGTCTTATTTTTAGGGACTTTAGAGACTGTAGAGTCGTTAGTTTATAGTTATATGCTTGTTGTCATGCTCTGCGAGCACGTAGAGGTAGTCGGGGTTGAGGGTGACGGTGAGGTCATAGTAATAGCCAGGCAGGATACTTGAGATTTTAGAGCCATCAGAGTCTTTAAGAGAATTCAGGGTGAAGGTATTCTGCGCCACAACGCCTTTACGAGTGATATCAGCATCGGTGGCAGAATCCTTGTCGTAGATATTGTAGGTACACTTAATTTGATTCTCTGAAGAAGTAGTTACCTTGGCTGGATCTACGTAAGCATAGGCGATGAGTTGCTTGTCGGTGGTCAGCACCTTGTCCACAAGCGTACAATCGGCACCGTTAAGGTTTATATTCGTCACACGAATAAAGCGAATCTTGTCATAGCGAGAATCTACTTTGAAAGCGAAACGGAGAAGGGCTTTTGTGTGATGAAAGGTGAAGCGGAGATGGTAAAGATAGTCAAGATTCTCTTTTGTTGCCTCGCTAGTCATAACATAACCGTCATCGAGAATTGCCGTTGCGGTGAATTCCAAGTCATTAATATTTTTGCTGTTATAATACTTGCTGGGTGTGTATTGCAAGAATTTGCTATCATCGACACAGTAATCGTCACCCTTCGTCAGGATAAAATCTGAACCATCAGAGCAATGAACGTTGATTACTTCTGGATAGTCAGCGTGATCGATAGTAATAACATCACCATCACCAAGTATTGTTTCGCTGAGCGAACGTGTATTGCGGTCACCAAGTCCGTTCTCCCATACGGCCTTGACACAGAACTCGACCTCACGTTCTGATTCCTCTATGTCATCGTTGCATGCTGCGAAAGTCAATGCAACGAACAGAAATAATATGTAGTGTAATTTCCTTTTCATTTTTTTCGCTATTAAGATTAATATGCGAGTGCGCACGCGCACGTATTTTAGATTCGCCAACAGAGATTGCAATAAGATCACCATCTGCAGTAAATACCACAAAAATGGCTTTCTAACGCTTTGAAGCAAGAGTGATATTGTGTTCTTCTTGTTCTATTAAGCGTATCATGATATTTTGATTTACAAAAATACAAAAAAAACGAAAGAATATATTCTTTCACGTTATTCTTTTCTTAAATTTAACCTTATTTAACAAACGGAGTAACTACTCGTATCTACTCAGGTATCTTTGTTTTTGCCTTGTGTTTTGCATCCCTTCTGGACTCCCTATCGGTCGCGACTGGCCTTCGGCAAGTTCGGCGAACGAAAATTTGCCGTGAATTACCTCTAAATTCCAGTTGCCCCAAAGGCTCACTTTAAGGGAGATTTAGAGGGAATTTGAAGTAATCTTGGCATACGGAAAAATCGAACAATTATATCTGCACGTCCCGAATTCGTCCAACGTTTTTATTTCGTTGATAGTAGTATGTACATTGTAAGAAATTCCACTCAAAGTCCAATTAAACTCCAATTAAAGTCCAATTGAACTCCAATTAAATTAAGAAATAATTGGAGGTGTATTGGAATTTAATTGGTAATGTATTGGGATTTGGAAGGAGTCACTACGGAGTCATGGCGATGTGGAAAAAACGAACAATCGGATATTATGTCGCAGGCAAATTCCTACCTTGAAAAAAGACTATAACCAGAAGCATTTTTGCTTGTAGGGAGAAATTAATTAACGTCAGTTCGACGAATTTCAAATATTTGGTATTCAGCAAAATAAAGGGGCTCATCAATCAAGTGACTAACGAATCCGTCGAACTCACGTTAACAAAACATCTCAAAAATCTGAGGATAAATCGTACCAATTTATTTTTTCACCATCACTTAACAAAAACCAATAGGGCACAGGGGGCAATTTGATGACCATGAAAACGCGAAAGAGTGAAAGGGTAAAACAAGCTATCGGAAGGAAATGGCGCGTGGTGTTATTTCATTCTGGTTACAGGAATGTTGCAATGTAGTTACATTATACGGATGCAATATTATTGTAACTTCAATGAAATAAAAACGTAATATCAGGGCGATACTTTTGCAGCGGAAATCAGGGATCAGGATTCTCTGATGATGTATATAAATAATGTCAAAGACGTTTATGGTAAAAAGATTGTTTGTATTACTTGTATCTGTTTTGTTTCACTGTACGTTTGCGCTTGCTGGCGTTGTGGAAGGTAAGGTGATAGATGCAGAAACAGGAGAACCTCTGATTGGTGCATCGGTAACTTATGCAAATGGAAAAGGGGTCTCAACAGATCTTGATGGCTGTTTTTCCTTGAATCTGCCAAATGGAAAATGTAGTCTTACTGTGAGGTATGTAGGTTTCAAGACTGCCATTAAGACGATAGAAGTGAATAATGAGAAACAAAATATAGTGGTGAGTCTTGATGCCGACAATGCCACTCTGGGTAATGTGACTATCACAGGTGAAGCACGGCATAATGTTGATGCTGCTACGACCCGCGAACAGCAAGAAGCGCATGTCACTATGACAAGTGTTTCGGAGCAGCACATCAAACGCACTCAGGACAAAGATGCGAGTGAGGTAATACGACGCATCCCTGGCATCAGTATTATCGACGAGAAGTTTGTCATGGTGCGTGGCTTGTCGCAGAGATATAATAATGTATGGATGAATGGCTGTGCCGTGCCTTCAAGTGAGGCTGATCAGCGTGCATTCTCGTTTGATATCATACCATCATCGCAGATTGACAACATGAAGGTGATGAAATCGGCAGCGCCTGAATATCCTGCTGATTTTACAGGTGGTTTTATCATTGTCAATACAAAGGATGTACCTACGAATAATTCGTGGAATGTAAGCGTCGGGGGAAGTCTCAATGACCAGACACACTTCAATGATCAACTCTACTATAAAGGTGGTAGTATGGATTTCCTTGGCTTTGATGATGGTAAGCGTGGTCTTGATAATGGTATTCACTCCGTGCTGTTGCCACAGGGGAATGGTTTTTCCCTTCTGAATAATGGACTTAACAACGACTGGCTGTTGCACTCTTTTAAGCCGGTGCTTGATTTGAGCCTCTCGTGCAGCGTGTCACAACGTTGGAAAAGTTCTGATCAGCAAACATTCGGATTGAATGGAAGTATCAACTATAGTAGTTCTTATCGTACGCTGACGGATGTCAGGAACAATTTGTTTGGTGCATTCGATGTGATACATAACCGCTCTAATTACCTTCGTCAGGCTATTGACGACCAGTACTCAAGTAATGTACGCCTTGGGGCGTTACTCGGCTTGGTGTGGATATCGAGTGATAAAAGGCAGCGACTGGAACTCAAGCAGATATTCAATCAGATTGGTAAAAGCCGCTATACCTATCGTCGTGGCTATGATGCCCAAAGTGACTACATGCAGCAAGCAGAGTATTACTACCAGAGCAGAATGTCGTATAATCTGGGATTGCAGGGTAAGCATACGCTTAGCGAACAGAATCAGCTGGACTGGAATTTAGGGTATGCATACTCTAATCGTAATCTTCCTGATCGTCGCAGATATACTACTGTGCAACAGGAGGATGGAAGTATGGAGATAGAAAATCTGAATGATATTAACCGCGAGTTTTCATATCTCTATGAAAACCTCTTCTCCGGAGGCGTAAATTGGAAGCACGATTTCAAGTTGGCAGACCTGAATACCTCGCTCAAGGTTGGTGCTTATGGTGAACGTAAGAACCGCCAGTATGATACGCGCTTCTTCACTTATGCGTGGCCTTCAGGACAACTGCCACAGCAGATGCGAGGCTTGGATGTTACAACCCAGCTGCTCACTGACGGGAATTATGGCCAGGAAGGTCTTTATCTTCTCGAACAAGTTGACTGGACCAACAATTATGAGGCGGTAAACACTTTGGGCAGTGGATATGCATCCTTGCTCATACCGCTATGGAATAACAAGATTGAGGCGTATGGTGGTGTACGTTTTGAGTCATCCCACACGGAACTTGTCTCGCACACACGTCGTCAGGAGGCATCACCTGTTTCTACTTTCTACAAATACCATGATTTCTTCCCTTCTCTTAACCTGACGGGACATATAAATGCCAAGCAACAGGTTCGTGCATCGTATGGTCGCACCACTAACCGACCTGAGTTCCGAGAGCTCTCCACCAGTGTGTATTACGACTTCGACCTTGCTTCAAACGTGCAGGGAAATCATAATCTGAAGGCTGCCACCATCGATAATTTTGATCTTGGCTGGGAGTGCTATCCAAATGCAGGAGAGGTGTTGAGTCTCTCGGTATTCTACAAGCATTTTGAAAATCCTATTGAATGGACATATACCGTGGCAGGTGGCACAGATCTGGTGTATTCGTATATGAATGCCAATAGTGCCGACAACTATGGTGTAGAATTGGATGTACGCAAGCAGTTGGATATCTTCGGGCTACCTCAGTTCTCGCTCTCACTCAATGCTTCCCTGATTCATTCTACTGTGAATTTTCCTGCTGGAAGTCGTGAGGAAGACCGTCCGATGCAGGGACAGTCACCCTATCTTGTAAATGCAGGATTCTTCTTCAATAGTGATCTTGGCAAACCAGTAAGATCATGGCATAAGGGATGGACAGCAGCATTGCTATACAACACCATCGGTAAGCGCATTATTGGTGTGGGACGTAGCATAGGCAGTGCCGACGTAGATGTGAGGGTGCCTGACAGCTATGAAATGTCTCGCCATCAGATAGACCTGAATATCGGTAAGTCGTTTGGCAGTTTGGATTTGCGTCTCTCTGTACGCGATTTACTCTCGCAGAAAGTGGAATTCAAACAGTTTGAGCAAACCACCCATGGCGAGATTCAGCAAGTGACACGTTCATATACGCCAGGCAGAACATTCTCTCTGACAATAAGCTATAAGATGTAAAAAAAAATATAATATGGGAAGACGTATTTCCCATATCGATGTAAACAAACAAAAAGATGAAACAAATGAAGAAAAAAAGTTTTCTTTCAGTGGCTCTTGTAGCCACAACCCTGAGCATGTCTTTTACGGCATGTAGTGACAATGACGACAATGTGGATAACAATCCGCCAGCCGTGGTATCCTACATCTGGGGCACAGATGGCAGTATCAAGACTTGCGACCATCTGCTGTTCTCTGCTGATGGCAAGGAAGATGTCAATGGAACGGTAATTGGCAATGGTGATAAGGAGTTTATCTTCAATGGTAAGCAGACAATTAAAAAGGGAACATACTTTCTCAAAGGTTGGGTCTATGTGGCAGAGGGTGCAGAACTCACCATCGAGCCTGGCACTATAATCAAGGGCGACAAGGAGTCGGCAGCTTCACTCATCGTGGAGCCAGGAGGTAAAATCTTTGCCAAGGGATCAGCTGATGAACCTATCGTATTCACTTCTGCTCAGGAGAAGGGCAACCGTAAGCCTGGTGATTGGGGCGGACTGATCATCTGTGGTAAAAGCACTAACAATAAGGGTGTGCTCGGACAGCAGATCGAGGGCGGACCTCGCACAAAGCATGGAGGTAACGATGCTGCGGACAACAGCGGTATTCTGAGTTATGTCAGAGTTGAGTTTGCTGGTTATCCTTTCCAGAAAGATAAGGAAATCAACGGAATCACATTTGGCAGTGTGGGTAGTGGTACACAGATAGACCATATTCAGGTCAGCTATTCCAACGATGACTCTTACGAATGGTTTGGTGGTTCGGTAAATTGTCAGTACCTTGTTGCCTATAATGGCTGGGATGATGAATTCGACACCGATAACGGCTTCAATGGCAAGGTGCAGTTTGCCCTCTCTATACGTGACCCTCGCATTGCTGACACTTCCCAGTCAAACGGTTTTGAGAGTGATAATGATGCAGATGGCTCGCTTACCACTCCATTTACCTCTGCCGTATTCTCTAATGTGACATTCATAGGTCCAATGGGAAGAGATGGATTTGAGAACACAACCGACTATATAAATGGTGGTAAGTGCTTCCCTCAGAATGGTTCTGCCCTGGGTAAATTCCAGTCTGCTATGCAGATACGTCGTAGTAGTCAGTTGGCATGTTTCAACTCTGTTGCCATTGGTTATCCTATCGGCTTGATCATTGATGGTGAGAAGGGTGATACTCAGAATGCAGCAAAGAATGGCAAACTGAATTTGCAGAATATCTATTTTGCAGGTATGGGTATTACTGGTAGTGATGCAAATAAGCGCTATACTGACGACCTCTATGACGCTACGGGCAAGACCGTGATAGACGCAGGCAAGGAATCATATAGTTCAACATTCTTCAAGGCACAGCCAGGCAATCGTATTTTCGACAACATCGATGATCTGAAGCTTACATCCTACAAGAATGCAGGCAGCATCATTCCTCTTGCTGATTCGCCTCTGCTTAATGCAGCAAGCTTCACAAACAGTCTGCTCTCATCATGGTTCGTCAAGGTTGACTATATCGGAGCATTCTCTGCTACCGACAACTGGCTTGATGGATGGACTGAATTTGATCCTCAGAATGCACAGTATTAAATAACGTTAGTTCGACGAAATTGCTTTCGCCATCTAAAAAAACAGAACAAAACCAATAAAAACCAAATAAAACAATTGTTTTTTCTTGTTTTGCCTTGTTTCCAAGGTTTTTCTAATTGGCGAAAGCGACAAATTCTGATGTTTCAAGATTATGTCTTGAATTCGTCGAACTCACGTTAAATACCTCACGGAACTTTCCAGCCTTATATATGGTGGTAAAGGGCTGAAGGTCCGTCACCTAAAAGGGCGGTGCGTTAGCGCCGTTATCAATGGGATGTGATTAATGAGCGCCATCGGTACGACACCTAAAAAACAGATTGATATGATATAATAGGTGTCGGGCTTGCAGCCCTCACCAATCCCTCCAATCAATACAACAGCCCTTGCGGACTGCCCTATCAGGAGGGCACTGAAAAAGTCCCAAGCGTTCTTTGAAATAGTGGAATTAGTCGAAGAAAGTTGCTAATAGGCTTGCATATTCGAGATTTTTTTTGTACCTTTACATTGTAAAATCAGACGTTATGCTACAGTCACAACAAACTCTCAACCTCAGTCCGTACGGACATCTTTACGACCTCCTCATCCCAAAGGACGATGAGCTTCGACGCATTCACGACGAAATCGACATGAGCTTTGTATATACGGAGCTCGTAAAGAACTATTGCGATGACAATGGCCGCACGGCAGAGGATCCCATCCGTATGTTCCGCTATCTGTTGTTGAAGGTTATCTGCGATCTGTCGGATGCTGCTGTGGTGAGACGTGCAAAGACAGACTTACTGTTCAAGTACTTCCTTGACCTTGCACCAGAGGAGACTAATCTTATTGACCCAAGTAGCCTCTGCAAATTCCGCAAGCTTCGCCTGAAGGATTTGGATTTGATGAATCTGCTCATCGGCAAGACCATATCCGTAGCAAGGAGCAAGGGACTCATCAAGAAGAATACAGTCATTGTTGATGCCACTCATACTACTGCCAGAGCCATAGCATACAACCCTGTGGATTATCTGCGTCTGCGTGTGAACAGACTCAAGAAATCCCTGTCGGAGTTATGCGAGGAACTTGTAGATTCATTCCCGACATTGCCGGCAGAGAAGAATCTGGAGAAGATGCTGGAGTGCTGCAAGACAATTACAGAACTGGTGCGCAAAGACGAGACTGTCTTTGGGATTCCAGCTGCCAAGAATCACCTGGACCTCCTTGAGGAAGCCATGGATGATGCCTTGACACGCACAAACCTTTCCTTCGACAAGGATGCCCGTGGAGGCCACAAGACGGTAAACAGAGGTTTCTTCGGTACAAAGGAACATATCGGCATAGAGGCAGAGACAGGCCTTGTCTGTGCTGCGGTCGTCTCATCAGGCGAGAAGACAGATGATAAGTATCTGGAAGAGGTCGTCAAGCAGAGTCGCAAGAATGGCATGGAGGTCGATGAGGTCGTGGCAGACAAGGCATACAGCACGTTGGAAAATCTGAACCTTGCCGACCAAGATGCCGTGGATGAAGATGGCAACAAAGTACTTGATGAAAACGGAGATACCAAGAAGAACTTCATCCTTTATTCAGAGATTCATACAAACATCACCAATGCTCTGGACAGGAATGACGGTTTCTGTTTTAATAAGGATGCCGGCACAATGACATGTCCTGCGGGACATCTGGCAATCGGGAGAAGCTATCATCCTAGAAACGAAAAGATGAAACGCAATCCAGGTTACGAATACAGATTTGATGTAGAGAAGTGCAAGCAATGCCCTTTGCGTGACGGCTGTTATAGGGAGGGCACTAAGCGCAAGACTTATTGGCAGACGATACTCCCAGATGTCCAAAAGGACCACATCAAGTTTGAGCAATCCAAGGAATTCCGGGACAAGATGCGGGAGCGGTACAAGATAGAAGCCAAGAATGCCGACCTCAAGCAGAACTACGGTCTTGACAGGGCAACATCTTACGGACTCGTGAATATGACGATGCAGACAGCATTGTCTATCTTCGCGTGCAACCTCAAACGCATCATGCGTCTCACAAAAGCGTAAAAATGAGTAAGAGGGGTATAGTGCCATACGGAAAGTACCCCATAAGACCAATATAGAGCCTATAC
>JAZRYS010000052.1:0-1448 GCA_045600865.1 Candidatus Aphodosoma sp. | reverse complement strand
AATTTTGGATCCGTATCATCGCAAAAGAAAATACCCTCTCAGAGAGACAATGAATGCAATCATGTATTTGGTTAAAACAGGATGCCAGTGGCGGATGCTCCCGAAGGACTTTCCGCCTTACAACACCGTCTCTTACTACTTCAACAAATGGAAGCTTGAGGGTGTCTTTGACGAACTTATTGATAAACTCCATGTCATAGTCCGGAAGTTGATGGGCAAAGAGGACACGCCCAGCCTTGGAATCATAGATTCCAGAAGCATCAAGTCCTCCCATCACGTGGATTCCGACCGTGGCATTGACGGCAACAAGAAAATCAAGGGGCGCAAGGAACATGTTGTAGTTGACACACTTGGACTCCCTATGGGCGTTGTTGTCCACGAGGCGAATATTCATGACAGTGTCGGTGCTCATACAGTTATAGATTCTATGAGAGGCAACTTCCCACGACTGATAAGATTCTTGCAGACGGTGGATACAAGGGGCAGAAACTCATTGATGATGCCCGGATAAAACTCGGTGCCGAGTTCAAAGTCGTCCTCAGACCTGACGAATCCTCAAAGAAGTTCGCGGTTCTTCCCCTGCGCTGGATTGTGGAGAGGTCTTTCTCATGGTTGGAAAACTTCAGGAGGGTTGCCATGGACTATGAATTTTACTCCGATACAGGAGTGGCGATGGTTCAACTCGCCTTCTGCCGGCTCATGTATAACAAAATTTACGATTGAAATTTAAACAGCTTCTGAGGGCGCCGCTGCTACCACCCTCCGACGACCAGGTCTTCTCTTCCTCGTCCAAGGTCCAGGCAGTGCCACCGCTGTAGAGAGTCACATCCTGAAAACCGCCCATCGACATACGCGTCATTGCAGATGAACCCTTGGCGGCGGCTTCCATCACAAGGTCAATGGCCATTCCGCCACCGCTCTGCTCGCCGGCCATGGAGATATAGTATTTGTCACTGCCGAGGACAGCAGCGGCCTCCTGGGAGACATATCTGTCCTGTGCCCCGTGCTGCGCCATACAAACGTTGAGGGCTTGCAAGAGCAAGCCCAGCATAATGATTATACGCCTCATAATGGTCGTACGTTATTTCTTGATGAATTCGACGCGGCGATTCTGGGCGCGGCCGGCCTCGGTGCTGTTGTCGGCGACAGGTTCGTGGCTGCCCTTGCCTACTGCGCGGAGGTTCCATTCGTCAACTCCGAGTTTCACGAGCTCTGCCACAATGGCTTCGGCACGCTGCTGGCTCAGAGGGTCGTTGACCTTGTCGGAGCCCTGGTTGTCACAGTGGCCCTGAACCTCGAAGCGCACTGAAGGATTCTTTTTCATATAATCTGCAACTGACTGGATATCAGCCATTGACTCAGGCTTGAGAGTAGCTTTGCCGGTTTCGAAAAGGATGTTGTTGGTCACGAATTTGCCTGTCTCCTGCATGGACTTCTCGACTGCAGAA
>JAZRYS010000051.1:0-1646 GCA_045600865.1 Candidatus Aphodosoma sp. | reverse complement strand
GTTACTGCGTTTTCGACGTCGGGTGAGGATGCGGAGACGCTGCTGCTTCCTGCGATGAGGAGGGCGAGGAGCAGTATGAGGGTTGTGATGAGTTTTGTGTTCATGGGTGTTTTTTCCTTTTTTTTGTGGTGGTTTTTTCTGTGTTGGTTTTTTGTGCGGTTTTGCTTGGAGTAACAACGGAACACACAGAACGCACAGAAAAAACACGGAATTGTGATTCCACGAAAAGATTTAGTCGCTTTTTTTGGTTCATGTGCTTTCCTCCGCGAGTTGTTTGTTAAACAAATAATTGCAGTTTCTCATGATGTGTCCCTCTGCTCTTTTCCAAAATACTTCCTTTGGCGTTCGTAATCTCCCACTTACATCGTCGAGACTTCTATGTGGCCTGACGGTATTGTACCAGATAACAAACTCTTCAAACGTCGCAAATTCCCCTCTGAACTGTTTGTAGGTGCCAAACCATCTCTCAACTATTCCGTTTGTCTGAGGATGTTTGACTCTCGCCAGGATGTGAATAATCTCTTTCTGTTTGCAGAATCTTTCAAACGCATGTTCCGCATTTCCTTGAAAATCTCTGGTATTTGCGTAAAATTGCGTACCGTGATCGGTAATCACTTCTCTGATAGGGGTGATGTACTCGTAAGTTTCGTATGCTTCCTGAAGCAGCTGAATGGAGAACTCGGTAGTAGCACGGGGAAATTCTCCTCCCGCGAGGATCATCCGGCTTGCATCATCCAAAACAACACATACCTGCTTGCCGTTGTACTTACTTTCGTGCCAGTCCATGTATGTGTACTGCGGATAAACTCTCCTCGCGTTCGTAACGAATCCATGCAGGGCGACGGAATCCTTTTTTCGGCTCAGATTCGGTCATATTTTCCTCAAGGAGAACACGGTGAATCATTCGTTCTCCAATGGTAATTCCGAGATTGAACAAGAAAGATTTATGCAGAGCACGACTCCCAATACCCAGACGTTTCTTCTCACTCAGAATCAGATTACGCATTGCAGGACTTGGGACATTTGGAGGACGACCTAGACGCTTCGGAGCGGGGTATAAGCCCGTTTTACGATAGGCGTGGACGAGTTGGTAAACACGTTCAGAGGTGATATGATACATTGAAGAGACCTGAATGACGGGGAAATGCCAGTCAACCACCAGGGTGATGATTTGGATGATCTCATCTTGACTTAGAACCACACGAGATGGTTGGCGCGAAGGGCGCAAAGAACTACTAATTCTTTTCGTGGCATCACAGCTTCCTCCATTCCTCTAAATCTTCCCAAATGAAGAAATTAATATCCGCCGTCACATTGAGCTCATAAAAGTGCGTATAAAATCTCAAACCCTCACTATGAAACATATCAGCTCCTTCTGGCTTCACAGGTTCGTAATTGTCGGGGTATGGGTTTGTCCATCCTTCCGGTGGATATGCCCCATATTCCCATTGCAAATGACCATATGACTCACATGGTATTATGTCGTCATCAATCAGTATGCTGTTTATCCATTCTTGGCTACGACAGTAATCATATTGGATATTATAAACAATCCGCTTTTCCCTGATTAGATTACCGTCGGGCCCGTATGTTTTTACTCTTAAATCCTGCATTTCATCTGTGTCATCACGGGTTGCTTCTATGTA
>JAZRYS010000050.1:0-2760 GCA_045600865.1 Candidatus Aphodosoma sp. | reverse complement strand
TTAAGTCCTGTAAGGACGACACATTTATTTTCAACGTACGTGCCATCTAAATGTGTCGTACCTACGGCACTCTATTAACGTATTTACCATTTTTACACAGGGCTCACGCCCTGTGCTACATTATGTCGCTCTTACAGAGCTTATTGTGACTTGCGAAACTTGAGTTAAATAAAAAGTTTCTTTACACTTGCCTTCATTTTTTTCTTTGCGCACTCGCACTTGTAACACATCTGGTTCATAGTGAGGCTTGGGTATTTTGCATCACGAAGGTGTTCAAGGGCATCCTTGTCGCCACTGAAGGCATAGAGGCTCTCGATGAGTTCACGCTCCTCGTCTGTGAGGCAAGCCATTGCCTCATCCACGCGGTCCATCACGCGTTCGCGTTCTGCCTCATCGCCATTGTAGTCTGCAGGAATCATGTCCGCCAAGGTAATCTCGTCATCGTCCTCATCGCCAGAAAGATCCTCATCCAACGACAGTATGATACAGAACACACGCTGGTCCTCGTGAAGATACGAAGGGTGGCCATACTTTTTGATGATATAGGTAAGGGCACCATTGATGTACTTGACAGAGAATGATGAGAACTTGACACCAATCTCAGGGTCATATTTCAATGCAGCCAGGCACATTGCCAGGCGAGCCTCCTGCTGGAGGTCTTCGGCTTCAACGCCCATGCCGTTGAAGTTTTTGGCGAGTTTGTCGGCAAAGCGGATGTTTTGCATGACCAATGCACGCATCTGGTCGTTCAGTACTTTTTTCATAGGAATGAAATTTAGAAGAAACATTGAAAGAAGTGATGCGCATCAGACCTCATGAGAGCCTCTTCCAAATTTCAAAGTTAAACAATAAAAATACCCGAAATCAGAGCTCTGATTTCGGGTACAAAGGTACGGCTTTTATTTATAACAGTTTGGCAGGTAGTTGGCATGTGGCATGGCACCTACCAACTACCTCCAACCTTATATTTCTCTATTGCAATAGATTACGAACCTCTTTTTTGAATGTGCTATAATATTGTGCATACGCAGATTTGCTATATTCGGTGGATAAATCGCTCTTTCCCCATAGTTTTTCGATGGCAGGCCACCTCGGATCAAGGCTCAGAGCGGTGGCAAGTTCATCTGCAATGATGGCAGCCTTGCGGTTGCTGACCTTTGGCTGCAGGTTCCCGTCAATCCAGCCTTTGGCCTGAAGTTTCCGCCATAACGCCATTGCCTTTGACGTATGCAGCGGGTCGCATGGCTCGACATCGTCCAGCTCTGAGCAGATCTGTTCTACCAATTCAACCCTGAGCATCAGCATAAGGTTACATTCAAATAACGCAATCGAAAATTTCTCATGCCAAAGCTTACCTATGGTCTTTTCGGCAGAATGGAACATAACCCAATAAGCCTTAAAGGTCGTTGCTTTCATATTCTGGTCGCACTCCTCAATCATGGTTTTGAGCAAAGCCTTAGGATTCTTCTTTGCCCTGTTCTCCAGATTTTCCTTGATATACAGCCAATCTTCGCTCGCTTTCACCGCCTGAATGAAATCAAGGTGAGACTTGTATCGTTCATATATAAACATACTCATCTCCTTTTTTTTGCTGATTTAACTGCTATTCTCTCTGCATGAGCCATGAGGTAAGAGAAAGATATGCTGCCATCCTTCAACCAACCCTCAGTGAACTCGTCATCACGCAAGTTACGTATAAATTCAGCCACACGTTTCAATCCCTTCCCGACTTCACATTTCACCTCCTCTGGCTGGCCATATAGTTCAGCCTTGACATCATATTCTTTCACGTGTTGCGGCATCTCCACGGCAATAAACTTGGCAATCCGCCTTGCTGCCTGCATGACGGTCTGTTCAAAATAATTCATGAAGAGCCCGTAAATCTCATCGTGGGTGATAATCTCCTCTTCCGACATTCCCAACTCACGGCCATTTTTCAGATGGTCCACATATTGACTGAGAGCTTCCAACCTGCACTTTTTCGATTTTTCGTCACCTTCAGTCAGAGGAGTAGTAAACTTCAGTTCAGCCAAATAGTCTTGTGCAGGCTGGTATCCCCTTGATGTGGCATCATCGATGAACAATTCTGTCAAAGATTCGATGTCACTGCAACTGACCTTCCCGTATGGCAGATCCCATAGTAATTTTGCAAGCTTTTGTTCAATGGCAGATTTCCCTATGGTGTTGTGACTTGCAAGATAAACAAGAGCCACATTGCATTTGTCGAGAAATATTTTCACTGCATTGACTTTTTTCTCAACCAAAAACACAGGAGTTGCTTCGTAACAATCATCATCGACGGAAATCGCGGCATTTGGTCCTCTACTACGGCCACCAACAAGAAACGCTCTACCCTCATAAATATTTTCACAAGCAAGGCGATGGCGACAAGTCTTCATCTTTTTACGTGATTTCCCAGTACATGGAAATATGCCCAAAAACCGCAATATCCGTTTCCATAAAGACTGAATTTTTGTCAGTAATTGTAATTTATTTTTCATAATCAAATAATAATATGAATAATCAATACTCTAAATATCAAAGTGTTATGATTTTTTCGTAAAAAAGTGACTCTTTTTTCACAAAAACAGGGAAAAAACATCATATTAGTAGTAGAAGGGGCGACACCTGACCGAGACACCATCGACACTCCATCGATATACCATTTACATACTGTCAATACACAGCGTATGGTAAGGTGATCATAAGCAGATATGATGCTCTTATAGCAGAGAAATAGCAGAGGATTAGCTTAGGATT
>JAZRYS010000049.1:0-3388 GCA_045600865.1 Candidatus Aphodosoma sp. | reverse complement strand
AATTAGGAACCCTGTAAAATAATAGAATTATATATTATGGCAAAGAATACGATCCACAGCATAGAAGAGCAGGTTGAAGATTGGTGCAAACGTCAATTTCCTAGTTCTGCTGATTATTATACTAAGACGCAAAGTATTAATCCAGAAATTGAAGAAGCACTCAAGAAAGCGCCAAGCAAACAGGGAGGTTCTGGAAGCAATTTCCCTGATATTAAATGCTTTATTGAGACGGAAGGACTTCGCCGAATACCTGTGATGATAGAAGTCAAAGGAACCAAAGGTGATTTGGCGAAACTGAATGAGGATGGCTCTGTTTGCAACAAAACGGCAAAGGGTGATCCTAATTATTCTGCCATTTCAAAATTTGCGGTTAATGGAGCTGTTCATTATGCGCATGCCATCCTTGAATTTACCGAATCGTACAATGAGGTTGTGGCTGTTGGCGTGAATGGCTACAAAGAAAAGGGACATGACGAAAACACATATGAGGTTAGCGTATGGTACGTTTCAAAGGAAAACCTGCTTATTCCTAAAAAGGTCGCAGATTATTCCGACTTATCTTTTTTACTTCGCGCAAACGTATGCGACTTTCTTCAAAGGGTAGATGAACTCTCGCTGACTGATGAGGAAATAGAGCAGCAGAAAGTCCAACTAGAAGATGACATTGAGCGCAAGCTGAAGGCACTCAATCAAAAGATGCATGATGAACAGGGTATTGCAGTGGGCGACAGAGTGCTACTTGTTGCCGGTATGATTATGGCTGGACTTGGGGTTGAGGGCGAAGTTGAACCTTTACGTGTTGAAGACTTGCGTGGTCAAACAGGAGAGAGCAGCAATGATGGTGCTGTATTCATGAACAAAATCTCTGATTATCTGCAGAAGAAACAATTGCCTTCAGAGAAAATAAAGATGATAAAGGATATTCTGAACAAAGTTTTCCTTCATTCAAAGTTAGAACGTCCTGTCAATGGTGAAAGCAAACTGAAGACACTTTATCGTGACGTTAAACGCGATATCATGCCTTTCGTCAATGGTGAAATGCACAATCTCGACTTTACTGGCAGATTGTTCAATGTATTGAACGAATGGGTCGATGTGCCTGATGGTGCAGAGAACGATGTGGTGCTTACTCCTCGCTTTGTAACAGAACTTATGGCACGCCTTTGTCGTGTCAACAAAGATAGCTACGTTTGGGACTTTGCCACAGGTTCTGCTGGATTCCTCATTTCGGCTATGCATCTGATGATAGCTGATGCAAAGAACAAGATTGACAGCTATGCAGAGCGTGAACGAAAGATTAGCCAAATCAAGATGGAGCAGCTTCTGGGTATTGAGAAGTTGCCAGACATCTACATGCTTGCTGTCTTGAATATGATTCTGATGCAGGATGGTAGCGCCAACATCATTCACGGCAATTCCTTTGAGTTTGAGGGAAAGTATGAGCAAGGTACACACAAAGGAGAACCATTCCCTGCAAATGTATTCTTATTGAATCCCCCTTATTCAGCTGAAGGCAAAGGCTTTTCGTTTGTGGAAAGGGCACTTGGCATGATGACGCATGGCGGACGTGCTGCCATCCTTATCATGGAGAATGCTGGTAGCGGAAATGGCTTGCCGTTTACGGAGCACATCCTCAAAAACAATACGCTTGTTGCATCCATCAAGATGCCGACAGATCTCTTCATTGGCAAAGCAAGCGTTCAGACGGCAATCTATGTGTTTGACGTAAACACGCCTCATGACACCAACAGTATCGTGAAGTTTATTGACTTTACGAATGATGGCTACTCCCGTCAGAACCGCAAGAAATCGAGCCAGAGCGTGAATCTACGCGACACGAATAATGCAAAGGAACGTTACGATGAACTCGTAAACCTAGTTTTATATGGCAACAAGTACCTTAATCTGTTAGCAGGATGCTACGAAGAGGACACAATCTCCTTAAATGGCAAGGATTGGACATACGGCCAGCATCGTAAGATTGACACTCGTCCTACAGAAGCCGACTTCCGCAAGGTGGTTCAAGATTATCTGGCATGGAAAGTGTCAGAGATTATAAAAGGTGACAAGGAGGACGGCTTGGGAAAACTTTAAGCCCTCGTCTGGAGTTGCCGAAGGCGAGGGCGTATAACCATTTCAAATTGGGCGATTTGTTTGAAATCAAAGGAATCAAACAAGCGAAATCACAATCGTTAATCCCAACAGATTGTGCAGGCATTCCGTATGTTATACAATCTATGTCCAATAATATGGTGAGTCGTCTTGTTAATAGACAATGGCTTGTTGAAAACAATGAACCTCCCGTAAAAGGGAATGTCATTGTTTTAGGAGTAACATTGCCCGCTGTTTCGTATCAACCAGTTGAGTTTGGTGCAAGTCAAGTAATAACTG
The DNA here is from genome assembly GCA_045600865.1 of Candidatus Aphodosoma sp. Taxonomy (GTDB): domain Bacteria; phylum Bacteroidota; class Bacteroidia; order Bacteroidales; family Paludibacteraceae; genus Aphodosoma. The sequence goes on along the minus strand of JAZRYS010000049.1, from coordinate 997 downwards.
CTCGCGCAAAATTCCTTAATGAACCAATAGGACTTTACATTGTGTCTCTTTTAGAGAAGCAAATGCTAAGATTCTCTTACAGTAAAAAACCGGGCATCCAAATCTATAAGGAATTAGAAATAGAACTGCCTGTAAACGACCGTGGAGAGATTGACTTCCTGTTTATAGATAATTACATGCAGGCAATAAAAGACTATCGTATCAAAGAATTGAACGATTATCTTGACGCTGCAGGCTTTGGAGATTGTACATTAACTTTAGAAGAAGAACAAGCATTAACTGCAAACGTTCCTTATAAGACCTTTGATATAGTAAAGGAATTCAATGTCGCAAACTCGCACAACATTCTGAAATCTGATGTTGTGTTTGGTAGCGGATCAACACCTTATGTAACTGCTTGCGAAGGCAACAATTCTGTTGTTTCTCACATCTCTTATCGAGATGATGCGAAAGAAGAAGGCAATTCTATCATGATAGGTGGTAAGACGCTCGTCATTACTTATCAGCCCGATGATTTCTTTTCAAACGATAGCCACAATCTGGTACTCAGGATTAACGATGTAAACGGAAAAACAGAATCTGCACAACTGTTTATGGTAGCTTCTCTGTACAAGAGCTTGTCCCCTAAGTATTCATGGGGAGATTCTATCTCAAAAGCAAAAATCCAGAATGATAAGGTTTTGTTCCCTGTTGACTCCAAAGGACGCGTGGATTTCCACTATATGGAAACCTGCGTCCGAGCTATTATGAAGCAAACAATCGGCAAGTTTAAAGCTGCAATGTCAATTGATCCTCAGGATGTGGTGATAGAAGATGATGAACCTGCTATTCAGGATTACATTTCTGCACAAGAGCGTTTCACCACCCACCTTCCTGTCTATCAGCTTCGTGCTGCATGTGGCTACTTTGATGATTGTGGCAAGCTACAGGAAGAAGATGCCGAAGGATGGATTGACGCAAGTAGTTTGGGGCGTACGCTCAATGACAAGATGTTCGT
>JAZRYS010000048.1:0-14817 GCA_045600865.1 Candidatus Aphodosoma sp. | reverse complement strand
AATGCTTGCAAACTACGCTTCAAAACGCTGATTTGGTCCTGCAACTGGCGTTTTATTGCCTCGTCTGTGCAGCTGGCCATCTTGGCCACCAAGGCCGCAATCTGCTGGCAGATAACTGCCACCTTTGGGTTGTCCAGCGCATCGTCAAATGCCTTCCGGTCAACAACCATCGCCGGACCACCAACACTGTAAACTATTGAAAATTTATACATAATAATACTTTCTTTTTCTCACACAGACTACGCAGACTTATGGGAAAATTTCTGCGTATTCTGCGTGAGACTAAATTAATTCTGCGTGAAACATAATCAAAACTGAGTTTTAATCACCTCTCTCACGCCGGCTATCGCCTTTTGCGACTTCTTCCACATTTTTGCATGGCAGGCTGTTGTCTCTTTCGCAGGCTCGATGATAGGAAACTTCATGGTCACGATGAAATTACGTGACGTGCGCTTCACCGTCAGGTTGTTATCCCTCAAAATCTCGTCAATCCGAGGTGGCACAGCCGTAGGGGTGTCATCATACACCACCTCCGCCGATCCATTCTTGCGGACATCCACCGTGCTGCGGTGCTTACCCAGACCGAAATCCAATACTGGTTCAGCCTCTGGCAGACCTGAGTTAATAACTATGCCATTCTCGGTGAACGACACACGGCAATCCAAATCTTGCTTCTTCATAAATAAAACAATATTAATAGGTTAATTATTTAATCTTCGCTCTCCTCTTGTGCAAGGATATAATCCATCTTTTTCTCGCTCCAGAATTTACTCTCGCCGCCGCTCTGTTTGTATTTGCTGATGCGCAACGTTATGTAGCGTTCAGCAAACTCCTCAAACTCGCTCTCGTCCTTGTCGAACTTCTCTGCAGCTTCGTGGTAGTATTTCTCGACTATTGCAGACAGCATCTCTGGATCATTTTCGCTGTCAGCCAGCCGGCAAGTCAGCCAGTCAACGATATCAACGTTTTCGTTGTAGATTTTCAATTGATATGCATTCATATTTATCTGAGTTTTAATGTTAAACCTATTTCACGCATCTTGCCGAAGAGTGCATTCATTTTCAAATACAACAACCTCTCGGATATGCCTCTTTTTTCAGCCAATTCTCTGACTGTCTCTTTCACGTCGTAATGGTTACGCTGCAGTTCAGCGAAAAGCTTCAGGTCGTCACCTTCAAGCAAAGCTTTTATCAGTCCGATGCTCTCGTTATTCTCGCTTGCCCTCTGCTGTTCCTCGAAATCAGGTGATGCGATAGTCTCTTCGAGAGTGTAAGAGTCTTCTTCACAGCCAACCGGCATGTCCAATGACAAGAAAGCAATTTTCTTGTATTGATAGTCTTGCAGGACGACACCACAAGCCGTTTTGTGGATGTAATGGTTCAGCGCACCTTTTATGTATGAAGTGCAGAAAGTAACGAACGATGCACCTTTCTTGTTGTCCATGTCGTAACGGCTGGCACATACCGCCATGGAATAATAGGCGAGCGACCTCAGCTCCTTAAACAACTCATTGTTGCCATCAAGGTCCATCCCCGACTCTTCTGCGGTGGTGCGTACGATTTTTGCTGCATAATCCACATGCTTTGCCACGAGCTCCTGTTTCTGTCTGTTCAGCTCCTTAATTTTGTTTTTATCTTTCATAGTTTATCAATTTGTTTTTTCAAGGTGGTCCTCTACTCTTGTTATTAACACGGAACGAAAAAATTGAATACCGCCATTACCGCCAAAAGTACCGTCCACTATTCTGTAAAAAACAGATTGTCAACCACTTCATAACCCTTGATAATTTTTTGATAATTTTTTTCTGTCACGTGATTTTTGCGTATTTCCCTGAGGTTAGGGATGCCGAAAAGCAGACACAGTTCCTTTTCGGGAAATGGTTCATTGCCCTTTATCCACCGGACATAGCCAAGCTTGCTGTCAGATTTGTCGTTGCAGAACACTCTGCCTAAGAAATAGGCGAACAGGCCGTTGGTTATGAAGTGGCTGATGATTTTGCCATTCTCGAAAGTCAGGTAACCTCTTTCGAAAGCACGGCGAAAAGCTGCCCTATGAATCAGCTTGCGCTTCAGTTCTCGTGGCAGCAGCATGACAGGGTCATCCACATTGCCATGTAATGTGGTCTCTTCTGTCTGGCTGATTGTGATGTTGAGGCTAAAGTTTTTGCCGTCAATGTTCTGAAGAAGTGAAATAACCTCCTCTGTTGATGAAAATAAAATGGTATTATCTTTCATAAAAAACACTCGCAACCAGATTATTAGTTCTGATTGCGAGTGCAAAGGTAGAACAAATCACCCACTCACGGGTGATGGTTCGTGTATCTGAATTGTATGTACAACAAAACTACATACTACCTACATTTTACCTACATTTTATTCTTTTTTATGACTGATACCCAGTGTGTTTTCCAAATCCGTCTGAAATTGTACGTACATTCCCGCCTGAGAACCCGACAAGGCTCTGCTCAATCTTGTGGCAAGGTTTTTCACGTTCCAGAGATCCTCGAAAACGTTCCATTTTGGTTTGATGTGCAGTTTGTCGCCCATAACAGAGGCTATCACGGCTGCTTTCTGCAGATTGGTCAAAGGCTGCAGATTTTCGTCAATCCACCCTCTTTCCTGCAGTTTTTTCCATTGTGTCATGGCAAATTTGCTTTTCAGCGCACTTACGCTGACCTTCTTGGTTTTATTCTCGCTGTTGCGTTTGGATGGCGGGGTGTTGCTTTCTTCTGTTTCAATTGGCTTTTCGACAGCTTTCTCCACATACTCCTGCCCTTTTATCCAAGCGTCGAACTTAGGCTGTAGTTCCGGATAGATATTGCAGCGTATTATGTTGCCTCTCAGCACAATCTTGACAAACAGTTTGATATTTTGTATATTCAGGTACTTATTGAGGTTTGGTATCTCGCCGGCGTCAAACAATTCATCTTCCACAAAAATCTCACGCATTTTCTTTATCAGCGGCAGGTTAGATTCCATACTTCGCCTTTCCGCATTTTCATAGCTGTCGAAACGCTCGTCGTTCGACAGTGTCAGTTTTTTCTTGACTGCCTGTTTCAGCATTTCATCCTCCACTTCAAGCACCATGCCCCAATGCTCTTTCGTAAGCCGGTCAGTACGTTTCTCTTTCATGCTCTGAGCCTGGCGTTTCAGGTCACGGAGAACCTCTTTTTGCATGCTTTTGGCCGAGTTTGCCACATAAATCTTGAGTTCGTCATTGAATTTCTCTATACCATTGCCGAGGGTGATTCTTTCCAGCAGAGCCAGGTCTGTCGCTGTCATTCTGTTTGCCGTATCTTTTACCTTGCGGAACAGGTTCAGCACATTTTCCCGTTCTTTCTGCAGCAGGTCTATTGGAAATTGCAGCTCTTCTGTATTCGATTCTATTTCATATATTGTCCTGACAGCGGGATTTCCATAGATTTTGTCAATTGAATTACGTGTTCTCAAGGTTGACAGACTAGTATTCAGAGACGACATGACCGTTTTGCTGCAATTGTTGTAACGAAAACAGAGATCTCTTGCCGAAAGCATGAATTCAACCGGCATGTTCGTTTTCGACATCTCGCCATATACTGTTGAGATGTCGTTCACCAGCGTGTGAATATTCTCAAGGAACGTCAACATACCATTGACAAACAAATAACACGTATCCTTCGAACTTGTTTCGTCAATCAATTGTTCCAATTCACACAACTGATTTGTCAGTTCATCCTGCAGGTTCTTTGCAACATTCTCCAATTCGGTGTAAGCCAGTTCTCGGTTTGATTCGGGGGCACTCATATTCATGCAATATTATTTAGTTAGCATAGTTGTAATGCGAGCTGACATATTCATACACCTTGTCCCGGTAGATGTTTATGCTCTCCTCTGGGTATGATTCCGGCAGTTGCTGCCACAGCATGTCGCGGATTGTGACACTGATTGCAGCCTTGGTTGTCGGCTTGTCGAACGGATGGTCCATGCCTGCAAGTTCATGCTTTATCTTTTCCAGGAGTTCAACCGCAACGCCTTTCAGCTTCTTGATGTCGTTCTTCGACAGGTCGTTTCTGAGCAGCATCTCGAACATTGTCAGTTCGTCATCGCTGCTGAATCCCTCCCGGATATACCGTTTCTCCTCAACAGTCAGCTTCTCCGTAAGGTCCATCAACTCCATGAAAGTCTTTTCGATGGTGACGCGGTCCTGTTCGGCATTGTATGCCTTGATTATCTCCTGATACCTGTCGTAGAAGTTGATGCGCGCCGGATTTTGCGCCAGCATCATGGCAATACGTTCTTCAAGCAGTTCCTGTATATCTTTCAGCACGAGGTTCTTGTGCTGCTGCTTGGCAAATTCTTTCCGCAGGATGTCGAAATTTATTCTGCTGATGTCGAAACGCCTGGTTTCCTCTCCAGCGATTGCCATCTGCGGAGGGCAGACGTCCAGATGGTCGTTCACAATCTTGTTTATCGCCACGCTGAGGTCTGTTATGTCGGAATGGCTGCGTTTTTTATTCAACTCTTTCCATATATGTTCGATGGCATCTTTGCGTTTCTTCATCTCCTGGGTGATATCCTCACGGTCAAGGTATTTCCAGAGTTTCAGCATTGTCGTGGCAAGAGTGCAGAACGCCTTGCGGATCTCGACACTCCTGCACATTGTGTCTGCCGCATCTTTCACCAGCGAGAGCCGGTCGAAACCCTCTGCCCCTATAAGTTTCTGCAGCTGGAAATCGTGTTCGCCAAGCAATGCCTCGGCGGCAGACAGTGTCTCTGCCACACGTTTTATCAGTTCATTCTTATCCACCGTAGGGTCTGGCGAGACAGCATTGTCTTCAGGATTTGCCGTATAGTCAGCCAAAGCCTGGTGCAGAGCCTTCACGATACCTATATAGTCCACCACAAGGCCGTTGCTCTTTCCTTCTGCCACACGGTTTGCCCTTGCAATAGTCTGCATCAGCGTGTGTGCTTTCATCGGTTTGTCAAGGTAGAGGCAGGAGAGCGACTTCACGTCAAATCCCGTCAGCCACATGGCGCAGACAAACACCACGCGCAGCGGATTTTCCGCATCCTTGAACTCTTTGTCCAGCTCTCGTTTCTCCATCTTCGTGCGGTGAGGGACGATATCAAGATTCCATTTCCTGAATGTCTGTATCTCGTTCTGCTCCTGGCTTATCACTACAGCCATTTCCGTCTCTTCCATCCATTTCAGCTTGCGAATCAATTCCTGAACCTCCTGCTGGTAAGACGACTTCTCGATGGTCTTTCTCAGAGCCTCAATCTCTTTCTGCCAGTAGAACTGCACGTGGTTGTACATCCTGACGCATGTCATTTTGTTGAAACTCACCATCATCGCCTTGCCGCTCGTCCACAGGTCGCTGTAGTGTTTCACGAAATCCTCTGCTATTATCTTCAGACGCTTGTCGGCAGTCAGCAGGTGCACCTCCTGTGCAAACTCACGTTCCAGTTTTGCCACCTGCGACGGGTCAAGGTTCTCCTCGTCAAGTCTTGCCGCAATCTCAGCCGTTATCTGCGGATTCTTCAGCTCCTTGAGCCTTTCGCCACGATTCTCGTAATAGAGAGGCACAGTGGCCTTGTCCTCCACTGCCCTTTTGAAGTCATATATGCTGACGTAATCACCGAATGTGCGGACAGTGATATTGTCGTTCGTAAGCAGCGGAGTGCCGGTGAAACCTATGCGGTGGGCTGTCGGCAGCACGTGCATCAGGTTCTCGGCGAACACGCCGTTCTGTGTGCGGTGTGCCTCGTCGCTCATCACTATTATGTCGTGGTCTGGGCATATCGGAGTCTCGTCGGGTTTGTTGAATTTCTGTATCAGCGAGAAAATGAACGAAGGGTTTCCCCTCAGTTTTGCCATCAGGTCCTCGCCGCTGCTTGCTATGAACTGCTTTGCCTTCTGGTTTCCGAGCAGTCCGCAGTTTTCGAAAGTGTCGCTTATCTGGCTGTTCAGTTCGTCGCGGTCTGTCAGCACTACAATCGTTGGCGAGCCTTCGAACCTTCGCATGATCTTCTGTGCGAGGAAGAGCATCGAATAGCTCTTGCCAGAGCCCTGTGTATGCCAGAACACGCCCAGCTTTCCCTTCATCGCCTCTCGATGGCGATACATCTCCACGGCTTGGTTCACACCCAGATACTGGTGGTTACGTGCCAGAATCTTGACCGTTGATCCACCGCTATGGTCAAAGAGAATGAAATTCTCCAGCAAGTCGAGCAGATTCTCCTTCCGGCAGATGCCTCGCAGCATGGTGGGCAGCTCTATGTTGCCATGATCCATCTCCGTCAGTCGTTTCCACTCGTGGAAGAACTCCCACTTGGCACCCACCGTACCCACACGGCTCTCCATGCCATTGCTCAACATAATCATAGCATTGTGGTGGAACAGGTGAGGTATGGTATCGAGGTAGTCGCGATAGTTATCGGTATAGGCATTCTGTATGTCCTGGTCGTGATTCTTCAGCTCGATGAAGATGAGTGGCAGACCATTTACGAAGCACACCACATCCGCTCTACGCTTGTGAATAGCTCCCTTTATCCAAAGTTCCCTAACGGCAATAAACTCATTATTGTCAACATTGGCAAAGTCCATAACACGAGCCCGAACAGTTTCCGTCTCGCCATTAGGCTTCAAGCGAGTAACAGGTACGCCATCACGCAGATAACCGTACTTTTCCTCGTTTATCTGCATCAGAGTCTGCGAACTCATGTAACTGGTCATGCACTCAATGGCTTCCGTCAACTGCTTGTCCGTCATCCACGGATTGAGACGTTTCAAAGCCATGCGCAGGTGGCGTATCAGCACCACCTCGCTCTGAGTCTTGCGACCAAGAGTACCTTGTTCGCCAAGTACCTCATTGTCGAAAGCATATACAGACTTCCACCCGAGCTCTTTTTCCATGAGCTCGGCAGTCGATTTCTGTATCAGCAGGTCTTCGCTAAAGTCTTTTGCCATAGTTCTCGTCGTAGGTTTAATCCAATAATCCTCGTAAATGTTTGTCGAAGTCTGAGTCTATCTGCTGACCTGGGTTGAATAGTTTGTATTCCTCTTCAGCCTTCTTGTCTGCCTCGGCACGGCTTATCGTACCCTTGTCGGGCAACAAGGCATAGCGACGGAAGGTCAGGAATTCATTTACCGATGCAGCAAACTGTTCCATCGAGAATGTGTTCTCACGCTCAATGAGGTCTTCTATGTAGTCAAAGTAACCCGTTACGGCACGCTCCAACTGGCGAATCTCTTTCTCGGGCAGATAGTTCTTTGCTACTTTCGTGTCTGACAGCAGTATGCGTCCTTCGGGCGAATTCTTCCATGTCTGCAATCCCATGTGCTCCTTGGTGTGGTCGGCATTGGTGTAGATTATCTCAGGGGCTGTCTTTCCTGTTATAGCATAGTGGAAACGGTTCTGCACCATCTGAAAGAACTCGCGTGTGGTAGGCGATTTGCTGTCATAGTCAAACGAACATTCGGCATAGATGTCGGTTATCTGTTGCCATATTCTGCGTTCGCTGGCACGAATGCTGCGAACTCTCTCCAGCAATTCACGGAAGTAGTCCTTGCCGAAAGCAGTCTTTGCCTGTTTCAGTCGCTCATCGTCCATGACAAAGCCTTTCTGGATGTATTCGTGCAGTATTTTTGTTGCCCATTGGCGGAAGCGAGTTGCCTTGAGGCTGTTGACACGGTAGCCAACGGCTATGATGGCGTCGAGATTGTAGAATGCGGTCTCGCTCATCTGTGTTTTGCCCTCTATGGCACCATGCTGAGTGGGTATTTCCATTTTGGAAACAACCACCTCTTTCTCCAATTCACCTTCTTCAAAGATATGAGTCAGATGCTTGCTGATAGCAGGCACTCCCACTCCGAAGAGCTGAGCCATAGCCTTCTGCGTACACCACAGCGTCTCATCTTTTATGACGACTTGCACCTTGCCCTGATCGTCAGGCATATTGTATAGGATAAATTGTATCTCGTTCATGTTTTGTTGCCTTTTCTATATTATACTTCTATCTCCCCACTCATCAGCTTAGGAAGCAAGCGGTCACGAGCTTCGGTGAGGAGGCGGAGTTGGGTATCTACATTTTGTATCTCTTTGTCCAATTTGGAAACTAATGACTCAAACGCTTTAATCGTTTTCTGAGGTGGAACAATGAACTCTTGATCCTGTAATTCTACCTTTGAGATAGAAGCAAAGATTGAGCCGTTACCGATGATGTTGTCCATAAAGAACCTGTCTTTTAGCATATAAAACAGGAAGCTTTGGAAACCATCTTTATGATTCATAGCCGCCAAACCACGACCAATAATAATCTTGTTCTTGGTAATATTCAAGCGACCAACAGGAGCTCTTACACTAAATAGAATACTATTGGGTTCTGCTAATCGTGTTATTGATGTTGAGTACACATTATCGTCAACAAAGCGTGTACCATAACTACCTACTCCTTGATGGAATGGCAAGCCTTGCTTATCGTTGTTGTAAAACTCCGACTTTGGGCTTGAACCCATAACAATATCAGCAATTTCCGCTAACTTCTTCTTCTCCCATCCCTCCGGCACTCCATCTACGATGTTAGTGTTTTCGTGTCCGGGGAAGTGGAGGTCGATGAACCATTCCTTGTAGAGTCTCTGAGCTGCTTCCTCCAATAGCTTTATCTGCTTCTGATAATTCTCTATCAATGAGTCGTAGCGAGAGAGAATCGTCGCTATGCGGTGCTGGGTTTCCTTATCTGGCAAAAGGGCATCAACATCTTTTATTAATGCTGGAGTTACGTGGGGAATTGCAGCCCCTCTTTGTAATCCATTAAGTAAATTCTGTTTGCTTTTAAGCGTATAGTAAAGGAAACTGAAGGAAATATTATCATTGGGTTCAATCAAGAAACCATCTGTTACAAAGATAGGCTCATTCCATTTGGAAACATATCCTGCAGATGCTCCACTTCGAGATATAACTATAGCTTCTCCTACATGATTATATCGATCAATATAGTAAGCAGGTTCTTGACCGCCAAGAATAACAGGATAAATTCCCTCCTTAGCGGTTTTCTTTGTGATATACTCGCCTTTTTTAACAACGAGCACATCCCCCAACTTCACCTTCTTCCACTCGCTCATATCTCATCCTCCTTTCTATATTCATCAATCCATTCACGCAACTTTTGCTGTAGCAACTCCTTGTTAGGAAGACACAGCGCATACTGCAGCTTTCTGTCTTCCAATAAAATCCGCTGCATTGTAGCGGAATTCTCCATGTTGGAATTTGATTTTCGAGACAGGGGTTTCAATCCAAACACGTACGACGTTGTAACAAGGACGCCCCGAAGGGGCAATGGAGCTCTTAGCCCAATGGCAACGCCTTGGGTTTGGTATGATTGTGTGTATGCAAACGCCCTGCAAGGGCAAAAGCCTCGTGTGTTAGTCTGATAAAACATATCGTTCGTCATATTCAATATTGTACATCCTCAAAAATGATAAATACTCGTCCTCAAAGGAATATTTTTTATGATGTTCCTGTTGATTCTCAATGTATGCCAAGGTTTTATCTACCACTGATTGACTGACCGAGAAAACGGCATAACCACCTTGCCATGCAAAATGCCCGTAGTGATTGTCCAACGATTTTATCCACCTGCTGCTATTGCGTTTCATTTCTTCAACCAGATGAGCGATATTCTCCGTTCGTGAGAGCAAACATAGCGCATGAACGTGATTATCTGTACCTCCTACACGTATAGATTGACACCCCATTTCGTTGATAAGCGCACCTATGTATGAATGCAGTCGATTAAGGTCCTCACCTTTTATGTGGGGGCTTGTCGTTTTAATGTGAAATATCACATGCAGGTATATTTTACAAAGAGATTGTGACATTGTTATCTACTTTTGGCTTTTGCCCTTGCAGGGCGTTGGTTTTATTGATTCCCAAAGACCCAGGGTGTCGCTTCGCTTGCCCTGGGCTATGGGCTTATTGGCCTTTCAGGCCGTTCATGACCCAGGGTGCCTTCGCTTGCCCTGGGCTATGGGCTTGAATCTTTGAGTTCCTGACCTTTGATTTTGATGCACATCAGATTTCCGAACCAGTGGCTCGGATTTTGCGTAGATATTATAGAAATTCCTTGCATTTTCCAGTGTATCAACCGACCAACCTTTGCCTAATCGCTCAGTAAGTCGTTCGGAAACACGTTTCAAAATACCTTTGCCATATTCGGCACGTACCTTGCCACCTTGTTCATCTTCAACTATATAGCGACCAATCTCATAGTATGTATAAACCTGCGCTGTATTAGCAACAGAAGCAACTTTCTTACGTGCTTCTGTCACTAATATCTCTATCTTTTCAGCCAGTTGCGTGGCTCTGGTTTCTATGATTGCAACCTCGTTTGCCATGACTTACTTCGTGTTAAGAGTTTCCCATTCCTTCATTATCTCACTCATACCTCATCCTCCTTTATCTCATTTCCCCACTTAGCCTTAGCGATTTCAAGGGATTTTTGTATCTGTTGAACGAGAAGATCTCGCGGTGGCAACTCTGTCATGTACTGAGCGACCTTTATTCCCGACTTGTCAAAAGGACTCTTGAATACTACATCAGGAGAAACAAGCTTGTTGTCTCTCACGTTGGCAAGTTCCTGTTTTACTACCTCCTCAGGTTTAGAGGCTAATGCCGTACGTTCGTAAAGCATAGCGTCAATTTCTTTGCGAAGTTGATTTCGCCCCCATAATTCATTTGCTGCCAGCGTCAAATAGAATTCCCTTTGCAATTCATCTTTTAGAGAAAGTACCTCTATGAAATGAGACCATGACAATTTCGTCACCAGTGGTGTCACAATCTCCAAATCGGGGAAAACCTGAGCAAATTGCACCATCCTGCGTACTGTTCTTTCCTCAAATCCCTTATTCCCATACCACACTTGCAATTGTGTCGCCACTTGCGGCACAATTTGCTTTCCATATTCAGCTCGCTCATTACCAAGTACATCACGGTTGATTCGTTCACCAATATGCCAGTACATCATGGTAAGTTCATAGTTGGCAGTAGAAGCCACATGGATTCGCGCTTCGTCAATGATTTGGCGAAGGTCAGACATCAAATTTCCGACTACTGCATCCGTTGGTAAAATATCGGTTGATGTTATTGGTTTTCTCATACCTCATCCTCCTCATCCTCAAAACTGCTACGTTGCGTAGCACTTTTCTGTTTCATCTCAAAGATCTGCTTTTGCTGTTCTATCTCGCGTCGCAGTTCTTCTCTGGTAGGCATGTATGTAAGGTATTTGGCCGCAAACAGTTGGTCGTTATCGTGCATGGAGGAATAGCGGGCAACATCCTCATCTGTATCGGCACAAAGCAGAATGCCTATTGTCGGGTTGTCACCCTCGGTGCGTTCCTTCTCATCATACATCTTTACATACATCTGCATCTGACCTATATCCTGATAATCCACCTTGTCGGTTTTCAAGTCGATAAGCACGAAGCACTTCAGTTTGAAGTTGTAAAATACAAGGTCTATATAGTAATCACGCTTTTCTGTATAGATATGTTTCTGGCGATCCACAAAAGCAAAGCCCTTTCCAAGTTCACGAAGGAATTCCTGCAAGTGGTCAAGGATGCTCTGTTCCAAATCGCTTTCCGTATAATCCGTACGATTGTGGTATCCAAGGAATTCAGCAATGACAGGGTTCTTCATATACTCCAAAGGATCTTGCAATGGTGCGGTAAGCTGTTGCATTTCTGCTTCCACCTTATCTCGTTTCGGCGATTGCAATAGACGGTAATAGTACTGCGATGATACGTTACGTTGCAAAGTCTTGACACTCCAGACTTGTTCAGCAGCTTCTCGCTCGTACCAGGCACGAGCATCAGCGTTATCTTCTTGAAGCAGAACACGATAGTGCGTCCAGTTGATACGGATTGGGGTCGTCGGAACTATATGCTGGAAGATGTTTTCTAATTCTCCACTCGGCAAGTAGAGAATTTCTTTTTCCGATTCTCCACTCGCCAAGTGGAGAATTTGCAAGACATTATCATCCAAATCAAAAAGTGAAGGATAGCATTTACAAAAATCCACAAAATGCCACAAGTTCGTTGTACTAAATCCTTCTCCGTATTTTTCTGTGAGATATTCTGACAGTTTCTTGACTACCTGCTTGCCGTATTCAGCACGTTGCATACCATGCATGTCTTCCTCGGCAATACGTTTGCCAAGTAGCCAGTTACGGGCAACCAACGTAACATTTACAGCTGCGTATGCCGTTCGTTTCGCCTGTTCTATGATGTTGCTTGCATCGTTCAGCAATCCATCTATGTGTATTATTTCTCTGCCCATAACTTACTTCGTGCCTAGGTTATCCCATTCGGTCATTATCTCACGCATAAGCACGTTGGCTTCGGCATTTAGTTGTGAGAGCTCTGCGTGAATCTCGTTCATGCGCTCATGGAAGTCAACACCATCATCCTCCACCTCGGCAACACCCACGTATGCACCAGGGGTAAGGCTGTAGTTTTTTTCGCTTATCTCATCGAGAGTTGCAATCTTGCAAAGACCAAGCACATCTTGGTATTCGCCTTCAAGTCCAAACTTGCTTGTAAGCCAGATAGCCTCTGTGACCATCTGCTTTGTCTCAAGTGTGAAGGCAAGTTCTTCGTCATTTGCAGCAATGATGGCTTTAAGGTCATCCTTGTCTTTCTTCCCTTTTGTCTTCTTTAGCTCATCCTGCTGTTGCTTAATACAGCCCTTGTACATGGCTTCTTCACCATTAAGCACTTCGAGAGCCTTCTCAAAGGTCATGTCATGCTGATGCCAAGAAGCATTGTCATGTCTTTCTGCATGTTCACCAAGAGCTTGCTTATATTCGGCAATCAATGATTTATACTTGTCCTGCTCACCACGATAGAGATGCACGATGGCCTGGAGGTTGCGGAGCTGCCACTCCGTCCACTCGTTGAGGGTGCGGTCAACCACGGTGTAGTAGTTGCGAGCATCGATAAAGAGTACTCGGTTCTTGTTTTCCAGACGCTTTGCCTTATCAAAGAACCAAAGCGAGCAAGGCAGTGAAAGTGTGTAGAAGAAATTGTTGCCCACGCTGACCATCACGTCAACATCGCCTGTGTTGACCAACTGCTCGCGGATGTCGCGGTCCTTGTTTGCACTGTCTGTTGCCGACGACGCCATCACAAAGCCGGCACGCCCCTTGTCGTTCAGGTATGCGTGGAAATATGATATCCAGAGGTAATTGGCATTGCCTATCTCCTTGGTCTTTGCGTTAACGCCCGGCAGGCCGAAAGGCAATCGCCCTGCATTCATCGCCGACTCGGACTTCACCTTATCGACATTGAACGGAGGGTTCGCCATCACGTAATCGCACCTGCCGGCAAGGTTGTGTGCGTCATGATAGAACGAGTTTGCCGCGTCGCCACTGATAATCCTGCCATTCAGCCCATGGACGGCCATGTTCATCAGACAGAGCTGGGCGTTGTACTCCACTTTCTCCTGACCATAGAAGGTCATCAGCGTGTTGGCGTTCAAGCCGTTGGCATTGACGAAATCGCCTGTCTGCACGAACATGCCGCCAGAACCGCAGGCAGGGTCGAGCATGATGCCCTGACGTGGCTCAAGCACGTTGACAAGCATCTTGACCAGCGATTTCGGGGTGAAGAAGACACCGTCGTCGCTTGCCACCGCCTTGGCGAATTTCGAAAGGAAATATTCGTAGATGCGGCCTATCACGTCGCCGCCTATTTCGTCGAGCGTACGGTTGTTGAATATGCGTAGCAGCTCACGCAAAAGGCTGTCGCTGAATATCGTATAGTTCTTAGGCAGAATACCCTGCAGCTGTTCGCTCTGCTCCTCAACCAGCGTCATCGCATTGTTGACAGCCTCGCCAATAGAGTTTATCGCCTGACCGCTACCTGTCTTCAGATTGAGCGTTGAAATGTTGTCCGGAAGGTTCACGAGAAAGTCGAACTGCGCCTCTCGCGGAAGATACAGCGCACTCTTGGCTGCAAAATCACTCGGTTCTACAGGCATCACACGGCCACCGCGCGAAGGACGGTTGCGCAACAGTTCAGCCTCCACCATTCGGAAACGGCTGTATGCATAGCGCAGAAAGAGAAGCGCAAGCACCGGCATGCAATACTGACTGCTGGTCAGCTTGCTCTCAGCACGGAGCAAATCGGCTGATTCCCAAAGGTCTGCTTCGAGTTTGCGAATCTGCGACGATGCTGTTTTCTTTGTATTGGAATTATCGGACATGCAAAATGTTTTTTTATCAGTTTAATCTCTGCCTTTCGCAAAAAAAAACACTGCAAAGGTCGTGCAAATGAGAGCAGAGCCAAACTTGTTTGGGCTATGCCGAGTGTAGCCGACATTCGCACTGCAAAAGTCGTGCAAAGTTACGAATTTTTCTGAATTGAGCAAGTGTTTTCTGAGCTATATTTTTCATGATTTTGTAATATATTGGTTTACAATTGGTTGTATTTTTATATCTCATTAATTTCAATTATCTCAATTGAAATTCTATATCTATTTTTCACCTATTACGAAGTAGTAATATATATATATATATTTATTAATATATAATAATGTGTCAGCAAAAAAAGTAACCTCAGGATTTTAATTGAGATAATTGATACATTGAGATTGCCGAGCATTGGCTGTAAACTGTTAAAAAAAAGTGCATTTGTAACTTATTGAAAAATAACACCATAGAAAGTCGTTAAGAATTTTTAACGCGATTTTATTTCAAAAATTTCATTTCGTGTTAATAACAATAGTAGAGGGCAACCTCTGGACAATTGAGAATTGACGACTAACGACTATGAAACTGACAC
>JAZRYS010000047.1:0-18938 GCA_045600865.1 Candidatus Aphodosoma sp. | reverse complement strand
TTAAATAGCACATAATGGTGAAAATAAATGTGTCGTCCTTACAGGACTTAAATATTATAACAACCTTATATACACAGGGCTCACGCCCTGTGCTAATATGTGCCGCCCCTTCAGGGCTACTACTTGCGAAACTTGAGTTATTGATTATAAAAGAACCTCACTTAGTGTCGTGTCGCGGAATGTCCTCCATATTGGCAGCTGGACAATCTTGTAATCGTCAAACAACTGCTTGACAAACTCAATCTCGAAAACCAGTCTGAAATCATTTTTGTCTTCATCAGCTTGCCCTTCCTTGCGATTCCCTACTCGTGCAATCTTGATTAGGTACAGGTCGCGGATACCTTTGCCCTTAATGTAAGGCATAAAATAGTAAAGTCTGTTCAAGGCAACGGTAGAAGGGAATTTCTTGCCTGAATAGTAAATCTTGGCAGACCTGTTTTCATATTGTTCAATGTTGTCATTCTTGACAAGGCTTATCAGACAGTTGCGTGATGTGCAAACAACTGAACCGTATTGTTCAACATTTTCATGCAGCATTGAGTTCTCGACAATATGTGAATCAGCATATTGGTCATAGAGGTCGAACAGGTTGAGTTGTCTGACAGTGGCTTTTATTGTCGATGTCTGGTTCTTCTTGTTTTTACAAACCACTAACTTTGACTGTTCGCACAATATGTCTCGAACACCAGAGGCACAATCTGCAGTCTGTGAAGGACATAACGTTTGAATGTCATTGAACAGACGTATCAGAGAACGACCAACAGCCCAAGCAAGATTGACAGGAACGGCATTTCCGATTTGCTTGTATTTTTCGGTTATTGTACCTTGAAAACACCAATTGTCAGGAAAAGTCTGTATTCGGGCATATTCCCGTATGGTTAATGGACGAGTCTCAAGCGGATGACAACGCTCAGTCTGTTTCTGACAAGGTGAGCAGGTGAGCGTCAATGATGGTTCATCTAATGACAATCTTCTTGCCATTCCGGTCTTACCACCTCCAAGCAGCCAACTTCCGCCCATAAACTCTTTTGCGATATCTTCCGGAAGATTGCGCCAATCTCCACCTTGTGGAACGAGTTCAAGCACTCTCCGCTTTTTTTCTGGGTATTTTACACCTTCAGACTCTGGTACATCATTGTCAAAAATAACACCTTTGTAAAGAGCGTCACGCAATGTAAGGATTCTCTCGTATGGCGTTGGCCAATGGAATTGCACCTTTTCGGCAATGTCGTTACGAATTGCTATCAATATCAATCGTTCACGTTTCTGCGGCACCTGATACATAATTGCCTTGAGAACCTGCGGCTCAACCAATGAATATCCCAATTCCGCTATGGTATTCTTGATAGTCTCGAATGTCCTGCCATCATCATGCGAAGTCAATCCCTTGACGTTTTCTCCCAAGAAAACCAGTGGCTGTATTTCTTTTACGGCTCTTGCCAGTTCAAAAAACAGTGTCCCTCTCGTATCATTGAAACCCGCCTGTTTCCCAGCATACGAAAATGCTTGACAAGGAAACCCTCCTGACAAAAAATCAATCTTACCTCTTAAAGGAGTGAAATCTATGTGTCTCACGTCACCTTCCAGAACATTCCAATCAGGTCGGTTGCTCTTCAACGTATTGCAGGCAAAGGTCTCGAATTCGTTCAACAGGACATGGTTGAAGCCTGCAAGCGACAGTCCGAGTGCCAAACCGCCTCCACCGGCAAACAATTCAACGGAGTTGTACTGCCGTAAAGGAGTGACCTTCATTTCCTCGTCCCATCTGCTGTCAAGCATCAGTTTCACATCTGGTATCGCAGATAGTTGTTCCATATCAAACCCTATGGCATTATTGACAACAACCGATGAATAGACCTTATTGTCCAACCATTTTTGAACCGTGTGATTTGAAGTTCCTGTAAGTGCTGCCAGGTTATTTGCTGATATAAACCTCATTTTATGCCTGCATTTAACCGAACTATTCCACTCCAATTAATGTTGCCCTTTTCGTCACAATAATCAGCAATAAACTCCTTGGTGAGTTTATTAATCATATTGCCGTATTTGACGAAATATTCATCATTCTTCTCCTTTGCTTTATGACCCAATGGCTCTATTATGTCAACAAAAAGAGTGGGCTCGTTGGAAACGAGTGTCCAAAATTTCTCACCACAGAATTTCAAATGCGTGCTGTCATTGTAATCTCTATTGTCGTTTCCATAACAACATCCTTCAATGCACATTGTCGGAACTTTCGAGTTCCTACTTGTATTAAAAGTTTTTACAGCTAAAACAAAATATTTTTTCTGCTGTGCCATAGATGTAGAGTTACTCCATTTCGGACCAGATTTTACAGAGACAAAATAGTGAATGCCTTCTTTATCAAACTCTAAATCGACACCCTTTGCAGAAGACTTGTAGCCTCCATATACTTTCTCTGCAACAAATAGTGCAACTGACTCCAACCAATTGCCAAAAATACTTTCTTCTGCTGATGATATGCTTGCGTCTGCAAGGCTTTTTACAAAATCACCTGCTGTTACGATATTTTTGGCTTTAAACATATATGGATTTTTACTCGCAAGCATTCTTTTGAGTTTCATCTTTTCTAATTTTGCTATACGGTTATTATGAAACTCCCCGATATGTTCTTCGACATATTGTTCAATGTCATTTAATAGTTGTTGGTTCATATTATAATTGTTATGCTTGTTAATTTCATAAGAATGTCAGATGTCAAAAATCTCACTGCAATTATTGTGACAGTGATTTAAAAGAGCAATCCTTACTCAACATCCCCAGTGCTTTTCTTAACTCGTTGCATACAATGAACAGCGACTGGATTTTGCCGTCATAGACCAGACCGAGGCTGGCGCAGGATGATGGCATGTCTTTGATTGGCACTTCGTTGGTGCCTTTCATCCATTTGCTTTTCTCGGCTGAGATTGATGCAACCATACGCTTTGCGAATGCCTTGCGTCCATCTTCGTCGGCAAACTCGGGGAACACTTCCGGATACCATCTCAGCATCTGCTGGATGAACAGCGTCACGCCAACCTTGTCGCCTTTGGTGAAGATATCAGACTCGTTCAGAGCCTTCCAGATGTAGTACCAATCCTTCTGGACGCTTGGGTCAATCTGAGGACGGTCGGCAGCAAAGCGAACTTCGTCAGCCAACCGCACACTTTCGATTCTCGCTCCAATTTCGTCTCGCAACATCACCAGCTTGGCATTCGTGTCGAAAATCTTGCCATTGAAGATTATGTTATCCAAGACATTGTTGTTGCCATCAGCTTCATCCGGGACTTTCCTCATGTCCGAAGAGCCATGGTAATTCTTCTGCACGCCAATACCGCCATTCTCGATTGTGCCGAACTCGTTTTCCACAACCTTGACTGCCACCACATCGCCTTTGAAGTCCTTCAGGTTCAGATTCTCGGTAGCAGCCTTTATCAGTTCCTTGATGTCAATATCCATCGTTTCCGGCATTTAAGTGTTTCACAACGCCAGTGCCACCAGCTTCGACATTCTGTATCTCGTTTTCAACGTTTTTTACGGCAACGTATTCACCTATCGCAGGGCGGTCTGTGGTGTTGTCGTCATCAAAGTTCTCAAGGTCTGTTATCATGTCCTCTGGCAGAGTCAGTCCAGCACTTTGAGCCATCTCCAGTATCACCATCTTGATGTACCCACGTTTTTTCACGCTTTTGCGTTTGGAGGTGTTCATGTACTTGCGTAGCACCTTTATCGAGTCTTCATGCTCAGTCTTTTCCACCAATTTCTGTGACATTTTGCCCAACTCGGACTTCTCCATTTTCAGTTGCTCGTTCTCTGCCTTCAGTGCGTCACGTTCAAGGGTGACAGCCTCCAGTTGCCTTGCCTGTTTCACGTATTGCTGCAACATGGACTCCAATACATCCTGCTCCTCGCTGTCTTGTACAATCTGTTCCTTCCTTCGCTCCAGGTCATTGCGCCTTGAGCGGATAATATCTTCCAAATAATCTAAGTCAAGCATCTTGTGTTAATATTTGTATAGTCTGAGTATTTTTCGTTGTCTTGATAACAGCAGAAAATGAAAACCATTCCGGCGGCAAAGTTACGAAAAAAATCCGACACATATTTAATCATGAGAATTTATTTCCTAACATTTTTTCGTTGCTTCAGTCATAGCGATTAGAGCAATCGTTAGAGTGATTGGAGCAAAGGTGGCAAATTCGTTAGAGTGGTTAGAGTTGCGTTCATTATCAGAGGGTAAGAGGCTCTGCACCTCGGGAATATGTCGTACCTTTGCACCACGATTCAGGACAATTCCGGTCTCGAAGGCGCCAAAATGACCGGGACTCACTGAACTCGAATCAACTTTTTTAACCCATTACGAAATGTACAAAAAAAACAATGAATCTTTCTCGTATCAGTCGGCCTTGTTCGGCTACCTCACACCCAAGCAGCAGATGGCCGTAAGACCAGTGCTTCGTATTTTCAAGAAGTGGGCACAGGATGAACTCTGTTGCGCCTTGATGGACTACATCGAGAAGGGCGAGGAGACTGCTTTCGATAACGTCATGCTTGATTGCGCCTTCTGTTACCTGACGTGCGAGTGTTTGAAACAAAACGACAGTAAAGCTATCATTAACCCTAAATCAATTTCACAGCTATGATTAAGAAGATGTTCAAAAGTGTCAACATCACCTGCTTGTTGCAGCAGGTCGAGGATGTAAGTGTCAACAAGTGTCTCAATGGCCTTTTCAGCCGCAATGCCGATGGCTCTTTCTCGTTCGAGGAGGTGTTGCCGAAGGTGCGCGACTTGCGTAACGCAAAGTTGTTTGAAGGCAAGTTCGTCTCGCTCGTGCGCAGGAAGGACGGCAAACTGCAACTTCATTTCAAGGCACTTGGTTCTGTTGAGAACCCTCAACAGTTGGCATACGAGGTCTATTCCGAAATTTCAACTGCATTAACCCAAGTCAGCGGATTATGAAGAAGAGGTTTATTCCGGTCGGCAGCCTCATGGCTGCTGACCTTCCACCAGTGTTGCGAGTCTATTATGAGTTGGCTCCCGAATCGTTCAGAATACCTGCCATTTTGACTGCGATTACCTGCCTTTGTGCTCTGGGAACCCGTCTTCGCGTGCGTTATCTGTACGATAATGAGCTTCACGCTTTGCTTTTGCAGGTCATTATTGTTGGCAACCCTGGCGATGGAAAGTCGTTCACACGTCCAATCGTCAAGAACCTCATGGCACCGTTGCTGCTTCGCGACCAGGAATTGCGCAGGCAGGAGCAGGTGTACAACGAACTGAAGAAGACTCAGGCAAAGAACAAGCAGTTGCCCGAAGAGCCTGTCACTGACGTGCGTTGCATTCAGAACATCACCCGTGCGAAACTGGTGAAACGTGCCGATATGTTCATCCGCAAGTATGGTGAGCCACTTGCCTTCATGCTGTTCTCTGAGGAACTTGCGACTATGAGCGAGGGTAACAAGAAAGCGTATTCTGACCTCCGCACCATCGGACGACTCGCCTACGATATTGGGGCTTCGTTTTCGACAGACACGAACTCGTCTGAATCCTATTGTGCCATGGTGGATATCATCTGGTGCTCGCTTTATTGCTCTACTCCTGCCGCCTTGGACGAATATATGGACAAGCGTTCTATTGAGGGTGGCAACGTGACACGTCACGTGATTGCCGACCTTGGTGACCTGATGGGCGATGATGCGCCTGCATTCAGGCAACTTACACCCGAACAGCAGAATCTCGTTAACGATACCGTAGATCGCCTGATGCGTGAGACATATACTGATGAAGGCTCGATTCAGCCTATCCACGAAGTGCCTATGGGATGGATGGATGACGAGATAAAGCTGTGGTGCAACGAACAACGCCAACAGGTGCTCAAGACTGGCTCGCGCGCACGCAACTGCTTCTACAAACGTGCTTCGGTATCGGCTTTCCGTATGGCTTCACTCTGCTACCATCTATGGTGTACTGCCTTGTGTGTCAGTGAATGTGAGTCTGACACTGTGGCTATCCGTGACATTCGCAAGCATGTCACCCGTTTCTACCATTTCATGGCATCGTACATCCTCGACGGACTGCTGAGCCGCTGGGGCAAGCGTTTCGAAGACATGCAGAAACCGACTGAGGTTGACGAGGGACCAAAGGTGACGCTCTACGACCTGTTGCCTAAAGAGTTCACACGTGACATCTTGCGCGAGACCATCATAAAGCTCAACCTCACAACTCCGGCTCGGGTGTTCATCTGCAAATGGAAACGTGCAAGACTGATTCATCAACCTGACAAAAAGGTAGATATGTATGTCAAGAACTATTGATTTGTCAGCCATCCGCTCATTGCCTATCGAGTCCGTTGCCGAAAGGCTCGGGCTCAGGGTTGAGCGTCATCGTTGCCTCTGCCCATACCACGAGGACTCCAATCCTTCGTTGTCGTTCCTGGTCTCGAAGAACACATTCAGGTGTTTCTCGTGCGGAGCGCATGGTGGGGTAGTGGATTTGGCAATGAGGGTGCTTGGCAAGGGGTTTCGTGAGGCTTGTGAATGGCTTGCCAATGAACACAACATAATCATCGAACAGTGGAAGCCGGCAGAACAGAAGCCCGTGCATCCATTTGAACCGGGGAAATACATGAAATATTTTGACCGTCCATTCATCAACCAGATGGCAGGTAATTTTCTATACGATGAGCGTCACCTGCATCCGAATGTGGTAGGGTGGTGCAGACTGACCAGCTGGAGGGAGTGGCTGCAGATACCATATTTCGATGTCAATGGCAACCTGATTGGCGTACAATGGAGAAACCTCGGTCACGATGGACCTCGTTTCAGGTTCCCATGCGGTTCGCAATGCCACATCTACAACCTGCCAATCCTCAGATACCTTAACAATGGCGATGAACTCTACATAGCCGAAGGGTGTTCTGATTGCTGGTCGTTGATGTCGAGCGGCCACAAGGCAATAGCCATACCTTCAGCCACTTTGCTGAATCCTGATGACATGAGGAAATTGTCGAATATCAATTCCCGATTGTCGATAAAGTGGGGCATGTACCCAGACAACGACCAGCCTGGGGAAAACCTGTTCAACCAACTGAAAGCAGTCGTACCATTAACCCGACACCAGTTGCCTTCCGACTGCAAGGACTACAGTGTCTATTATCTGAAATACTTATGGAAATAATTATATTTCGCACCCATAAAAACCGCCTTTATACCGAAGGCGAACTCACCATCAATGACGACCGTCAGACTTTCACGGTCGAGGCGACCGAATGTATGCTGCCAGCAGGGGAATATATCCTGCGCATAGTCAAGAAATCCGAACGCAAGCTGTCTCTCTCCATATTCCGCACTGACGGCTCACCCACAGGTTGGCGCATAGGCATTGGCACGTCTTTCGTCGATTCGAATAAGAAGCATGTCATCGCCATTGGCAGCAAACTCTTGCCGGGAACGGTCTATAAATCGACACCCGACTACGAGCGACTGGTTGACCGCCTGACCAAATGCAACAGACGTAAGGAGAGGATCACGTTGGTTATCTCCGAACGCTTCTGCAAACAAAATGAGCCCATCAACCATTGGCTTATTGACTATTCACAGCAAACAAAACTTTTGCCGGCATGAAGAGGTATGTGTTTGTCTGTATGCTCGCCATGTTGCTTTGTGGCTGTAGCGGGCTTCGTAAAACAGTTGCAGTGACTCACGCCACACATGATACGATGTATTTAAACCGCATTCAATACGATTCGGTCTATATCGACAGATGGCGGGTTGTTGACAGGCTGAATGATACCGTGTTTGTGTGCGACACAATGCGCGAATATAGGTATAAAATGTTTCATGACACTGTAAGGGTGTCACAGATTGATTCGGTGCCTATAGTCCACGAAATAGAGATTGTCAAGAGCGAACGTTATGTGCCTAAATCATTCAAATGGGTGTTCGTCACATGCATTTTCCTAATAATAACCATCATTGCCGTGGTTGCCATCCGTATAATCCGCCATGTTAGTTGTCGCTGAAATGAAACTTACGGAACATTTCTCTCTGAGCGAGTTCGAACGCTCTTCTGCCGCCATTGCAAATGGCATTGACAACATGGTCCCTCAACGGTTGATTCCACCATTGAGAAACCTTTGTGAAAAGGTTCTTGAACCCTTGCGACAGCAATTCGGTGAACCTGTAACGATCTCGTCCGGTTATCGTTGTCCTGAGCTTAACCGACTTGTGGGTGGAGCGCGAAACAGCCAACATCTGACTGGAGAGGCGGCAGACATCTATACCGAGGATTTCGTCAAACTTCGCAAATGGTACGAATGGATGAAAACCAACGTTCCATACCATCAGCTGATTTATGAGACCAAAGGCAAACAGCAATGGATTCACGTCAGTTGCTATATGGATTCCAAACGTAACCGTCATCAAGCATTATGAACAAAGAGCCTCAGCCATATATGTGACTGAGGCTCTTTGTTATATGGTTGTGACGCTATGCGCAAGTGTTAACTGTTAACCCGTAACTGACGTTTTTTTCAATATGTATCAATAGCATCCCACATCACCAAATCTTCCCGGACAAATCCGACCTTACCATTCACCTCTACCTTGTACCAATAGTACATCTCTTTTCTGATAAGTCCGAGGCATTTCATCACCACCGGCAGTTCACCTTGTGTGTCTCTGACTGTTGCGATTACGGCACTCTTGGTAGTAGGCTCCTTGCGGATATTCACACCTTTGAACTCTCTGTTCTTGATGATCAGAATGCCTTGTCCGTTCTCGGCACTGAATGTATCGACCCTTGCATCACTCTTAGGTATCAGTCCATAATCTTGTGCAACAACCAGATAGCTGTCGCCACTCGTGCCAATGAATCTGTACAGACCACCATCTGATGTCATCACCACCTTGCTCGTCCATGTACTGAGGTATTTGTTCTGCGACGGCAGGTAGTTGTCAATCGAGACTATGTACATATCAGACTGAGGTGCAAAGTTCCTGACATGCCATTCCAATACAGCACCCTCGCCATGACTGGCAACCAGCGTGTTGTGTCCGCCATATTCATCAACGAAAGGATAGGCATTGCCTCCGCCTCCAGCAAACGTGAAAGGAGCCGCCGAGAAAACCTCGTCATTGCTGATGTAATAATCCATATCGTTCTCGTTCTTTATCCGGAGAGTGAAGTCGTCAATCTGACGGTTAGCCCAGCGAGTGGCAGGTGTCAGCCTGTAGTCTATGCTGTATTTGTACCCTATGTTGTACGACATCTTGTAGCTATATGTGTGATGCACAACGTTTATGCCAGGCTTGAAAACAGCCTCGAACAAGTAGCCGTAATCAGCATAAATAACACTGTCTAAACGGGCATTGTAGAGAGCGTTTGGCAAATCGTAATACCCATCGGGAATGCCGTGTTTCCATTCCGCAAGGTCAAGAGAAATTATATCCTCCTTGTCAATGACCGTATTGCCTTTCTGCCACTGTGGTACTATGAGGGCATTGCGGTATTCCAGTTTTTGACCGTTCATCTCTACCTCGAAGTCGTAAATATATGGGTGGCTGATGTTTTTGCTTATATCATAGATTGCATTGTGAGGTGCTGCGGCCTCAAAAGCCATTGCCACTGTTTTCGTACTGTCCGGGTTGAAGAACTCATAATAGACATCCACCTTTGCAAGGTCATTCTTGCCGATTGTTATGGTCAGAATCTCCTTCTTGACCGAGATGGTGCTGTCATGTACAGGCACCAGAAAGGTTCCGTCAGTGAAATAGACTCCGTCATTGGCGAAAGCAAATGCGGATGTCAGGAGCAAAATGGCTGATAATATGCGTTTCATAATTTTTCCTCCAATTTGAATACAACCGGAATATAGAACCAACTGTCGATAGCTTTGCCATGTGATTTTGCAGGAATCCATTTCCCAGACATGCATTTCACCAGTCTTATGGCTTCTTCGTTCAGGGAACTGTCGGGTGAACGGACAACGAATGCTTCGGTTATCGTGCCATCCTTTTCTATCTTGATTTTGACAATAACCTTTCCTTCTATATTCTGCTTTCTTGCCTGTTCGGGATAGTGCATGTTCTCTTCAAATAGACTTATTACGGCTTTATACCCGCCTGGATACTCTGGGGTCGGATCGGGGTCAATAAACAGATGGCTGTCATCGGCAGATGTGGTGTCAGGATTATTATCTTCGGCCATTGCGACAGACAGGCAACTCTGCAGCAATATCAAGCCAAACACAAATATCTTCATTTTCATAACATTACAAGTTAATCAAGAATGGTTTATAAGAGAGGGACAAGATACATTGGGACAATGGTGGTCTGTTCCTCGGTGTGTAAATCCTTGGCACACACAAGGTACCTGCCACCAACTCTGGCAGAATATTTCTCTGCAAATGCATCAAGCGATGCATGTGTGCCATAACCAGAGGATTTCACCTCTACAGGGTATAATTTGTTGCCACGAGACAGCAGGAAATCGACCTCATACAGATGCCTGTTTTCCGTAGGGAAAGTGTAGTAAAACAACTTGTTTCCAGCACTTGCCACCATTTGTGCGACCACATTCTCATACACATAGCCAAGGTTTGCCTCCAGCTTGTCGCTCAGCAACTTGGCGTAGATGACATTTTCGGTGAAACCTTTATCCCAGAACG
The DNA here is from genome assembly GCA_045600865.1 of Candidatus Aphodosoma sp. Classification (GTDB taxonomy): domain Bacteria; phylum Bacteroidota; class Bacteroidia; order Bacteroidales; family Paludibacteraceae; genus Aphodosoma. Next base: position 8,274 of record JAZRYS010000047.1, on the reverse strand, counting down.
CAAGCGTCACGAAAAGCCCTGTGTCGTTCAGGTATATTTTATATGTCGTTCTGTCTGCCGATAGATTCATCCCTACGTTAGGGTTATCCGCATGGTACGCCACATTGACTATCTTGCTTTCGCTCAGGAAGTTGACCAATGCGGAAGCAGCCTCAGTGCGTATTCCGCTGAAAATGGAGCTCATCTTGAAACGCGATTGGTTCTTGTGCAGTTCCGAAGGGACAGATTTCAGTATGCTCACCGCCCTGTCGGACGAGTCAAGACGGTGAAGGTCTTTAAAATAAAGGTCAAGGATTTTGCGTTTTACTGCATCGACCTTGCTGAAATCCTTAGTCTCAATATATTTGCTGACCGCCTGCGGCATACCTCCCACAAGCATGTAAAGCCTGAATGAACGCATCAACTGTCGGTTTGTGGCATCTCCAAAACCGTGACGAGCCGCAAAAGCGGTACGGTACAAATCAAACGATACCTCATCGCCTATCGCCCAGCAAAACTCCTCGTAATCCATAGGGAACATCTCAATGGACTCTTCTTCGCTTGGAATTACTATATCCTTGACATTTTGTTGGATACTGATAAGAGAGCCTGTTTCGATGTAATCATATCGTCCATCTGCCACAAGATGCTTTATTGCCTGACGTGCAAGTGGCTGAAGCTGAACCTCGTCAAATATAATCAGGGAGTTTCGTTCATGCAAAGGTTTATGAGTGATAAGTTTAAGGCGCATGAAGAAGTCGTCAAGATTCGACATATCCTTGAACAAGTCAAAAATGTCTGGATTCGGAGACGAGAAATCAATCATGATGTACGATTTATACTCGTTTCGTGCAAATTGTTCGACAATTGTTGACTTTCCGATACGTCTTGCGCCCTCGATTAGCAAGGCTGATTCGCCTTTGCTTTCGTGCTTCCAGTCAAGAAGTTTGCTGTATATTTTACGCTTGAAAATATAGTCTGCCATAGAGAATGATATTTGATGCTGCAAAGGTACTAATAATCTGCGATATGACAATGAATTTTTTTAAAAAAGTGCAGTTTGCGCAATTTTCAAAACCCCGAAAAGTGCAGTTTGCGCAATTTTCAAAACCCCGAAAAGTGCAGTTTGCGCAATTTTCAAAACCCCAAAAAGTGCAGTTTGCGCAATTTTCAAAACCCCAAAAAGTGCAGTTTGCGCAATTTTCAAAACCCCGAAAAGTGCAGTTTGCGCAATTTTCAAAACCCCGAAAAGTGCAGTTTGCGCAATTTTCAAAACCCCAAAAAGTGCAGTTTGCGCAATTTTCACATATAACTTTAATGTTCATTATTTAAGAATGGTATTAAATGTATCTATCGGGTAGTCGATGCCACATGTAAAGTAACAACTGTCTTCGATTATAGTAGAGTCAGACATGCTTATTGTCAGATACTTACTTTCATGCCCTTTCTAAGTTTTTTTTTGTAATCGTGGAGACGCTTACCATTTATTTCCAATGCAAGACAAGCACGCATCTTCGAAATGCAGTATCCTGTTGGCATTATCATGATTGAACAGCAGATGTTCGAAGTCCTTCATTTTGACTTTCAGGTCAACTTCTGTCAACTTCTTGGTAATAGCACCTTTCAGCTCATCGGGTGAAAATATGCCAATCCTTGAACTGAGAAACTCATACGAAGGCTGTACCTGCTGCATAAGGAACATTGTGTCGTAGAAGTCTCGTCCTTTGGCGCGCGAAAGCAATGCACAAAGTTTCATGCTGAGCAGCACAGAATCAGATGGTGTGGGAACTGAGAAGAAGAAACCGCAACCATGCACTTGCTTCGTTTCAATCTCATAGTCAACACCTTGGTCCTGTGCCTCTATCTTCAACAGAAACCGCTCCTCTCTATGTCCGGTCAGACCCATCTCAAACAAAAGTTCGGGAAAATAGATATTCCTCCTGAATGCTGTCAGTCGGTCATTTGTTTTATCTCTCGTTTCAACCCTTAGTCCGGAATTGTTCAGAAACGTGACAACGTCATCCGTCATTTTCATAAATTCGCTCTCGCTCAACCCATTGCAGTCAAAATCCAAATCCTCCGAGAAACGGTCGATGCCTTTAATCAGTCGCAGGTTAGTACCTCCTATGAAGGCAAGTTTCTGTATGTATGAGGTTGTCGAAATGTAATCAAGCGCCATCAACTCTACATACTCCTTGAGAATATGCTTCTGCATGATTGCATTCGATGCGATGTGAGGAGGAAAGTATCCTCCGATATATTTCAAGTCAATCATAACCCATGTATTTTCATCAGCAACCTGACACGTTTGTCAAGTGCCTTGTTGTTGATTTTTTCCTGATATTCCTGCAACCGATTCAAGTCAAGTTCGGTTGCCATAAAGTCGTCATCCAACCGCAACTCTGTCAGTTCTGACTCGTTGTCATAGAAAGGATAGAGGTAGAGCAGGTCGAGCAATGCTTTCTCTGGGTGAGCAATGTGCCAAGCCATTCTGATTGGTCTTATTGTCGCATTGCCTTCCGGCAGCATCACAGGCTTGTATCCGAAGAATATCTCCGGCTTGACATTCTGGTATGTGTAGTTGCCGAAAGTGTTGCTGAAACTTGCTGTTTTCAGTGTCGAGATTGACGTAATGTCCGTCACGGACTCTGGAATCATTCCGTAAATACTCAGTGCAGTGTGCAAACTGATATACGAAGGGCGGTAAATCCGATTGGCTACATAGCGTGCGAAGTCAGGTCTTTGCAGTGTTTCAGGAAAGGCATACCACTCTTGACGGAGCTTAATCAATAACCCACGTTTCGTCCACCTTGTCAGGCTGTTACGGTCAAATGTCGGAAACAAAAGCCTTGCCTGATTTATGGAGAAACAACCTTCTGCCTGAAGCTTTTCGTGAAATTCAATATATCCCACCATAATGATATGTTTCTAAAATGCTGCAAAATTACAGCTTTTTTCGCACATAACCAAAGATTTTCAAGAAAAATGCATTTATGTTTATGGAAAATAAACCAAACTCTTCAACAAAAATCATATCTCTGATTCCTCCTGGAAACATAGGCACTTCTTCGACAACCTCGCCATCGACAGTTTCATGATATGCCGTATTATTTTATGCCAGAGAACAGTTTCTGGAACATATTTAATACCTGTTCGACACTCTCTTTGCTTTCGACAGGAATCTTGATGGAACTCTTTCCTGTCATTGCATCAGTCTCTACGATATTGTCTATCAGATTTTTTGTTGCCACTGGTGATTTAAGAGTCTCCGCCAATCCGCTAAGGAATGAGATGCCTTGCGAGATAAGTCTCTGAGAATTGTTTTCTGACTTTTGTTCGTCATTATCAGATTCCCGAGCCTCACTTTTGGATTTCTCTGACTCAGTCTTAGACTGCAATGGCTCAGTCTGGCCTTCAGATATTATCTTCTCAGTCTGATTATCTTCCTTGTCATTGTGTGAATATTCGGGCATTTCCGCCATTGCTGACTGAATCTCCTCAACAAGAGCCTGAAACTTGTTTTTGTCGAAAAATACCGTGTCTTCCCCTCCGTCCAACACACCTTCAGCCATTGACGATTTGAATCTCAGTTTTGCAATCAGACTCTCTTCAAACGAGTCTTTTGAAACAAGGTTTATTATCTGGACAGGATTCTCCTGCCCAAGACGGAATATTCTTGCCACTCTTTGCTCCAATTTGGCAGGATTCCAAGGCAAATCCATATTAATCAACGTACTTGCAGTCTGAAGATTCAGCCCTGTTGCTCCTGCATCTGTCGATATGAATACACGGCTTTGGGGGTCATTCTTGAAGTTTTTGACCATCTCGCCACGTTTTTTCGCTGACAGACTGCCGTTGAAATACTCAAAACCTATTCCCTTTTTCTCCAATTCCATTGCCAGCAACCTTGTCATTCTTTCCCATTCGCTGAAAACGACAACTTTCTCGCCTTCATTGACCAGAATGTTGTCAATCAGGTTCATGGTTTCGTCAATTTTCATATCGAAACGACTCTTCAAATCCTCGTCAAGTATGAAAGTACTGTCTGCGACCATCCTCATCTGACCAAGCAGCAGCATTATCCTTCGCCTGTCAGTCTCGTTCAGAAAATGGTATTTCTCGAATTTCCTCAATATGATTGAAAGGTTACACTTCAATTCGTCGTGAATATCCATTTGCTGACTTGTCATAGGAACAAGTATCGTCTGGTCTCTCCTTGTCGGCAGTTGCAGCCTGACGCTCTTTTTGGTTCTTCTGATTAGCCTTCCTGAAATCTGCTCGCCGATGGAATTCAGGTTCTTGTAACCTTCAATGGCACCTGTGGTAGGGTTGAGAAGTATGTGCTTGTGTCTGAATTGGTAATACGGGCCGAGACAGAATTGGTCAACCAATTCCATGTTTGCATACAGTTCCTCAAGTTTGTTTTCCAATGGTGTGCCAGAGAGCAGTACGGAATAGTGTGACTCTATTTTTCTGGCAGCTTTCGAAATCTGTGTGTCCCAATTCTTGAGTCGCTGAATCTCATCCATAATCAACATATCGCTTGTCAGTTTCCCCAACAGCCTAACATCGTTGCACGCTGCATGATACGACACAATCTTGTAATGCGCCAGACAGTCGTACATCTTTGTCCTTTTCGGCTGAGTTCCTTCAATGACAAGCACTTCCCTTGCGTTATTCGTGAATCGTTCTATCTCCTGCTTCCATTGGTATTTCAACGAAGTGGGGCATACAATCAATACACTGCCGACTATACCTTCGCGAATCATAATCTCCGCTGCAGCAATGGCTTGTACTGTCTTTCCAAGACCCATCTCGTCTGCGATTATGCACTTTCCTGCCTTGATGGCAAAACGCACGCCCTCTTTCTGATATGGGTACAGATTCACTGTCAGCAACTGGTCCAACACAGAGTCAGTGTACTTCTTGTCGATCATTGAGGAGCGTTTCTCTTTGTCCCTCTCCTCAATAATCATCTCCATTGCGTCATCATAGCATCTGAATTCAGAGCCAAGCGACTGAGCCATCAGCAAAAACTTGTTGAAACTTGCGTATGCCTTTTTTTTGAGAACATTGTGTTTGTCAAAATACGGCTTTGCGATTTCGTAAAATGACATTGATTGTTCCTCGCCAAAACGTATCTTTATCTTTCTATCATCTTTGTAATCAACATAAACCGATGTGTAGGCAGGAACCTCCCTATGCACTTTTTTCCTATTCTCCTTAATCCATTTCTTAACGGCTTCTATATGTTTACAGGTGCCAAGTTTCGAGGTCTTGAAATCGAAGCAAGAACAGTAGTTCCACTCGCTCTTGGCTCCTCGATAGACAACCTTGTATTTATTTCTTGTAGCGTGATTATTGACACAATACTCACCTGGGTTGTATTTATCATCTACCTCTGATATGCCAAAAGCTTCTTTTTCTCCTTGTTGCGCCCTCAGTCCGAATTGCCACTTCTCCAATGACATACCATCAGGTTTAGAGGTGTTGCTCATTAGTTTTTTCTTGTCCGTTTTCTTCTTTGTTACGCACTTTTTTTCCATATTGTATCTGTTTATAAATCAAAGTTAGAAATGCCTGTCCATCTCATTTTACGATAATACACAGCCTTTCAGAAGAAATGGTATCACACCAACGTACATTACACCATCTTCGTCCTTCCACATCCTCTGACTGCCATCCAATTCAACAATCTCATACTGACTTTGTTTGCGAACCATTTTCATGTAGTTTTGAACATTTGTGCTGCAAATTCAGTCGCAATTGCGACAATTTTTGCAGTACTGTAATGGAACTTTATGCTGTTATGTAAACATATCAATCTGATTATCAAGCATAAATAACACAACGTGATAATGGTAGCAAAGATACAAATTATATCCGAATTACAACGTGATTTTAGAAGATATTTTTCTGATAAATTTTCACAAGCAATAATATTTTGAAGTAAATGTTGTGTCAGTTTCCAATAATGGTATAGAGGACTTAATAATCGTCCAAGTGATTGCTATATTATTTTGCGGAAGAATTGTTCTACCGAATATAGCGGTATGTTTTGCATCCACCCTTGGTCAACAAAATTCTTCATTGAACATCGTAACCCTTTCAAATGTTTCTCCGCATGGTCGATTGCAACGAACCCATGCAACGATTTGCTCTTGACATTCTCTTCCGCCTTGACCTTAACCGGTATGATTTCGTTGCATGTCTGGACAAGGAAATCAATCTCCTGAGTTGAGTTCTCTTTGCTTGCGTAATACACCGAAAGCGTATCAATGTTTTCCAACTGCTGGAGGACAAGATTTCGATATTCGTTAGTGCCAAATTCTTTCAGTATGTATGTCTTGCCTACTTGCCTTGCTCTCTCCAGCACCAATGGCTTTCTGTCAGGATTGTTTTTCCATTCAACAGTAAAGGTACTAATAATCTGCGACATGACAAGGGAATTATGCAAAAAATTGCAATTGAGTGTTCCAATAACTGATAAATAGTTTCGTTTGAACAATCAGTTACTCTTCACTCAACTTAAACATAATAGGAATAGTGTACCAGCAATTTACAACTTTACCCCTAAGCCTTGCCGGTTTCCATTTAGGCATGGTTTTCACTATCCGTATTGCCTCTTCTTCCAACGATTGATTCCCTGCCGAGCGGATAATCTCCACTCTGTCAATCGAGCCGTCTTTCATTACCGCAAACTTGACGAAGAGCTTTTCCTCGATTCTCAATTCCCTGGCAGTTTCCGGATACTGTATGTTCTGACGACAGTATTCCATACAAGCCGTCCATCCGCCTGGAAATTCAGGCTCTTCATCAGCTATTCCATAAATAGCATCTTCATCAATTGTATCTTTTGCAACGTCATTGACAATGGTTTGTTTAAACTGTTGCCCGCATTTCCAAAATTGTTGACGTTTGTCTGCCTTTTTGTTTTTATTAGAAGATTTTATCAGTTTCTTTATATGAGCCATGTCATCAGGGTAACTAAGTATATATTCACCTGTCTCATCAGTCTGGTAAAACAAGAAATGGTAATTGTAAAACAAATATGCTATATATTGCTCCTGTATCATAATATCTTTATCCAATAATTCTTGAGACATATTGATAACACAATACTCACCACCCAAATAATCCTTGTCTATTTTCAGTCCGAAGAAAGGTCCCCGAGACATAATCTGGTCATTTAGCACTTTTCGATCCAATAAGTTTTGATGTCCCATATTGTTTTCATTGAAGGTTTTATCACTCACTGCGAAATATTCACCATTGCATATCTTCCTGTCAAAGGTCAATTTGTCGTAGCCTTCTTCCTCAAAGTACAAATATAGATAATCCCTATAGCCCACATGACAGTAGATGTGATTGTTATGGCATATAAGATATGGAACCACCAAATCATATTCTTCGTCTTGATAAACTTCTTCGAAAGTCTGGTTATTGTTGTTACATGAAGTCAAATACAACGATGCAACGACATTAAGGATCAACAAGAGACTCTGGAATAAATTTATTTCCACCGTATGTAGTTCTTTTTTCATAACCATTTTTTATGCGTACTATGTTTTCAATTCTAACTGATTCAACCTCTGAGACCGGAGCTGTTTCTGCCTGTGGTTCTTCACTTTTGATTTTAATTCCGGCATCAGCATCGTATGAATGCTGTAGCTCGTGAGCCAAAGCAGCTCTTGGTATTCTTTTTTTTCCTTTCCATCCTATCCAGTTATCTGGATTATAATAAACGGTCGATTTTGTAGGTATGCCATTTTCTCTATCATCACTATTTGCAGCGCAACAGTTTCCTTTATGTTCCTTTGTGACCATTTTTATTATATGTTTACGAGTGCTTGCCATTAGTTTATGTATTATTTCAGCAATTTCAGGATGTTCTTTATATAAGGCTATTATGTCGGCCTTTACCTTATCTCTGTATTCTTTTGTTCCATAAACAGCTAATGTGTCTCCATTAGGATCCACATACATTATCGGATTCCCGGCACAATAGAGGTATGGACTGACACTTGGGTATTTATCACTCATAGGGTCTGGTGATGTGAATTGCGAGTAGGTTGAGGAGTTGTATCTTGCGTCATAGTAATAGAGGTTCGATTCGGCATCGAGTTCCTTGCCTGTGAAGGTGTAGCGGTCCTCGTACGATGTAATGTGCTGGTTGACGAACTCTTCGCCGAATGGCAGATACTCTATGTGCTGGATGGCTTTGCCACTGGCATCTGTCGTCCATGATGAGCTGCCAAGGTGGTCGGAATGGGTGAAATACAATTCTGATTTACA
>JAZRYS010000046.1:0-1614 GCA_045600865.1 Candidatus Aphodosoma sp. | reverse complement strand
TGACGGCCACAGGGACATCAGCCACACCTTCGGCACGTTCCTGAAGGCCGTCTATGACAGGGACGAGCAGTATGTCTCCCTTACCAAGGCCATCGGCAATGCCAGACACTACGCCCTCACCGACGTGGACTATCTGATGCCCTGCAACATGAGGGCTCTGGCCAGGTATATGAACGTGTTCGGCTGGATCCACTGGGCCAAGAATATGATGGAAGCCTCGGACAAACTTTCTTCCAAGGAGAGGAAGATGTACTCCTTCGTATGGGAGCACGGCTCTCTGGTGGAGGAACTTGAGGAAGCCGCGGAGTGTTATGAGAAGGTTCTCTCCATCTGCAAATCCGAGGGCCTTTCTCATAAAACGGCCAAGGAATGCACTGCTGTTATCAACCGCAGTCTGATGGGGCGTGGATACCGGCTTACAAGGCTCGCCGATATGATGCTCGGATACTTCCGGAAGGAAACGGCTCTTCTGAACACCGGGGAGGATGCTCTCAATGTGTCGTCTGACATCATTGAATCCTCGTTCGGCTACTTCAAGGAGCGGAAATCCGACAACAGGATGTATGGGGTCACAGGCTTCGTGATGATACTGCCGCTGCACACCAAACTCAGCACTCTCGAATCCGCCCGGAACTTTGACTTCAAGGGCAGTCTGGAGCGCACGCATAGTGCAGACCTCAAGGCATGGAGCAGACAGAATCTCCCCGAAAACCTTGCGGCCAAGCGAGTGCGGATACTTAGAAATGCAGCCTGAAATCGTGACCATAAAAAATTGTTTAACTTAACAGCCTAATTAAAAAACTCACGATGTGCAAAATTTGTCATTGATTCGGACAGCGTCTATCCTGGAATGATCAAGTTGGGATTTTATGGAAATTCATTATTTGAGGACAAAGGAATATATCTCGATGTAAGAGGAACGATAATCTTCAAAGGTGCGTGTGTTATTGGCAATCAATCAAGATTAAGTGTTGCAGAAGGGGCTGTTGTCGAGTTTGGACAATATTTTTACAATAGTGCTTCATTGAAAATAGCTTGTTATTCAAGTCTGGTGTTCGGTAACAATGTAATTATCGGGTGGAATAGCTTGTTTGTTGATAATGATTTCCACTTGATAAAAGAAGGAGAGCATGGAGATGCACTACCTATGGTAAAAAGTATCACAATAGGAAATCATTCGTGGTTGGCGTGTAATTGTGTTGTGATGAAAGGTTCAGTTCTTCCTCCAAACTCTATTGTCTCAGCAAATTCCCTGGTGAACAAAGATTATTCAGCAATGCCGGAACATGTGCTATTTGCAGGAATTCCAGCTGTCCCCAAAAAAGAAAACGTATTTATGGCATGATGTATCTTAATGTCATATTGATTCTTCCAGTGAACTAAAATGAGCAGTGTATCCGTAATAATCCCTTTATATAACGATGCCGAGCACATAATATGCTGCATGGAATCGGTTTGCAGTCAGACTATTTCTGACAGATTGGAAATAGTGATTGTCGATGACGGTAGCACGGACAATTCTGTTTCAACGGCAAGGAATGTGCTTGAAAGACATTCAATGTTACAGCAGGCAAGCATTATCAGTCTTGAACAGAATCATGGAGTAGCCAATGC
>JAZRYS010000045.1:0-1423 GCA_045600865.1 Candidatus Aphodosoma sp. | reverse complement strand
GTCAAGGCCCGTAACACAGACTCGCAAGTATAAGCCGCAGCGTGATGGCATTCATCCATAATCACCATACCGTAATTCCGGACAATCGGATTAACATCATCATCCCTCCCGAGTGAGGTAATCATTGCAACGTCAACAATGCCGGACAGAGCATCCTTCTGGGAACTGAACGTGCCGATACAGGACTCACGATGCTTTACCCTCCCGCTTGGAGTTGTATATGTTGGCAGATCTTCATCAATTATTAAGAACTGTTCAAGCGCCTTTACCCAGCCGCTCATAATCTCCACATTATGCACAAGTACAAGAGTGTTTACCTTCTTTTGTGCAATAAGATATGCACCCACCACCGTTTTCCCGAATGACGTCGCTGCATGCAACACGCCATTGTCATGGGCCGAGAGTTTTTCTACAGCGACCAACTGCTCAGGATACAAATCTCCTGTAAAATGCACCTTAAGTTTTCTCCCAGACTGCCTCCTGTCAGAAACCTCGTATTGCAACCCAGCGTCAGACAATGCATCAAACAAAAACATCTGACAACCACGAGGTAGGACAATATTATCGCCATCGTCATAACCACAATATACAATTCGTGGAATGTTATGCGTGGGGAATCCTTGTCCGAGTTTCGCATAAAACTCAGGATTGGAATACCCAGCCAGTCTTCTTATTGCATTCTGCAAACGCGGCTTTAGACCAGTCTTGTTAATACACAAACCATTTTCAATCGTTATCCGAACTTTGCCTGTGGAATCTGAAGAACAGAATGATTTTCTTTCACTGAACAATTCCCGTTCTTTTGGTTCTTCATCGGCATCCTCCTGCAATTGTCCATAGGGATTATTGTCCGGGCACCACTCTTTGATACATGCCTCGACTTTTTGCAATGATAATTTTCTCACTTCAGAAAGGACCTTGTATTGGTCTTTCAGCGGTTGCCAATACTCATCAACAAACAAGCTATTGCCTTTCTTCATTGCTTGTCCCTGCCAAGGAAGAGCTATCAAATTTCCCAAACCGTTATCTGACAAGGAATCCTGCATAGGCAGCATCCTATCATAATAGAGGAAATTCTTCAGGCTAATCAGATCTGCGCCTTTTGTAACGAGGGCATTGCCGAACATTCTGGCCTTCACGGCTGGAACAGCCTCACTGAAGAATATCCATACATGGGCACCTTTTCCGGAGCGTGAGCGCTCAACCAGACAGTCAATATTGCATAAATAACAAATCTTCCGCAATGCATCAACTTCCCCATGCCATTCATTTGACGTTTCCAGGCCCTCTTTGTGATTGTCAAAATCAAATACGATAAACCTGCAGGTGTCATCTTTCAACATCACATAAACCCCAATCACATCTTTACAGTCCTCTCGCTTTCCTATCATATGCCGCATCAAGATGGTCGAATTCAATGATG
>JAZRYS010000044.1:0-2143 GCA_045600865.1 Candidatus Aphodosoma sp. | reverse complement strand
CAGTATCAATGTCAGAGGAGGATTGTTATTCTCATCTGTACTGTATGTGAGTTTGAGAGTACACGTCACCACATCGTCAATTGACGAAGGAGTGAAATATATCCTGTATTTAGTCGTGCCGTGGCAGTTGCATTTTGCCATACCATCAACAACCTGTTCCAGACGGAAATGTCTATCGTCATTGTCGATAAGTTCTGCGGTCATGAACGGCAGATTCCAATATTCAATTTCCACCTCTTTTGGTTTACTCTCTTCGCCTATCTTCTGCCCACCAAAATCAATGGTGCTGCCGCTGGTTATTACTTCTCCAGAATATTTCAGCTGTTTGTCGGTCTTTTGCTTGACAGTGAGATTGAGAGTAACATTAGAAGAAACAGTTATGTTTAGACTTGTCTCATCACCTTCGAAATTCGATTGTATTTGTCTTGTTGGAGTAATCACGCTAAGAGTGCCCCTACTAACATCTCTGGTTTGAGTTCCATTATTTGAGACAATAGAATACGTTCCTGAGTCAAACAAACCATCAATTGCTGCTGTTGCCGTTCCTGTTAATTCCACAAGTGTATTTGTAAGAACAATATTTGTATTGGATGATATTTGTCTATTCTGAAAATAATACTCGCCGCACGATCCACCTTGAGTAAGATAGAATGTGTGGGTTTCGGAAACAGCATCATAATCGTCATTATCAATGGTTATTTCTGCAGCAGTTGCTGTCAACTCGTAATATCCATCAGTTGTAAATGTCAGAATCTTATCATCAGAAATGCTTGCATCTGGAGATATCGTAAACGACACATCCCCTCCTGTAGCACCTTTTGTGGTAACAGAAACTATTTCACTGAGATCAATAGTACCTTCTTCAGATGCAATAATGGTTGCGTCATCTTCGAATCCCTCTGGCCAAACTATTTTCTGTACGGTATTCTTGCTTTTGCCGGTAAGATTTATGGTCACTTCTTCACGTGTCGTGCCTATATATCCTACAAGCTTCAATGTACCCTCATGCTGAACGCCATCATCATCTGCCACATATTCCACCATTACAGCCACATCGCCAAAGTCGCCACAACCTGTACCAAGATGGTTCTTGTCGGAATTCACCACTTTGAAATATTTGTTGCCTGATGTAATGATAGCCCTGACTGGCTCATTTAGGTTGGAATATCTGGCAACATTCCTTATCAGCATCTGCTTTGGCACACTTGTCTGACAAGAACCAAAGTCGTGTGCTGTAGTAGTGCCACCTTCGAAATAGGAGGCTTGTGCGACTTTTACGTTGGAAAAATTAGAACTGAAATAATCCAGTACCGGGATAATATTACTACCGACAATAGTAATTCCAATAGCATCCCTATGTAGAGTAAATGGATTATCTTGGGTAGGTTCTGTTCCTGAAGATGATGCCAGCTGACCAGATGTATATGATTTGGTATTTGGCGTTTCAGTAGATCCTGAAGGCAGAATCTCGGTTATGGTTATTTCGTGCTCATTATAACTTCTATAATTAAAGCTAATACTTCCGACAGGATAATATTGCCCATTTTTTTGTTCGAAATAATATGAGCCATCATCCATATTTTCAGTGTTGCGATAAATCTCCTTTTCAGGACAGGCAATAGTTGAATGTGCCTTTACATTCACATCGTATATGACAGGAAGGACAAAATAATTCTCTCCATCATCAACATTTTGCATACCTGCCGTTGCCGTCAACTGAACTGGAGTGCCCGCATCAGTTTCAGCAACCGCTGTCAGTTTCCAGATATCATCAGTATTACTCAGCGACACTTCATCGGCAGTTCCAATTGTATAACTTATTGTTGCTCCTGTGATTTCTTCGCCATTTTCATTCACGACATGGGCAATGAGTTCAAATTCATCACCTACATACAAATCCTTCAGCAAATCTGCCTGTTCCAACACTATTGCGCATATCTCCTTGTCTGTAACTGCAAATTCAGCACTTGCAGTCAATCCTTCATGTATATCTGTAGCAGGTATGGTGATTGTCAATGTTGCAGTTCCCACACCGTATGCCCAGAAGGTAATACCTGCCTCATAGTCATCTGATGCTGTTCCATCAGCCTTATACACCTTGATTACACTTGTGTCTGATGACGAAATCGTCACTCCACCATCG
>JAZRYS010000043.1:0-2490 GCA_045600865.1 Candidatus Aphodosoma sp. | reverse complement strand
TCAAATGCAAATGGCTCAGACCTGTAGATTATACAACTACGGACTCCCTCTTTTATGCCACAGACAGTGCCTTGGCTGCTGTCGGTAAGATATTAAAAGTAAATTACTCATTATAAAAATCTTTTTGCACAGTTACTTATCTCCTACTTTCATGTTTACCGACCTCTCACACCACCGTACGTGCCGTTCGGCATACGGCGGTTCCTATTTTGGATTCCATTCAAGATATGAATCCATAAGACACATATAACCTTGCTTCCGTAACCTATCGTTTGATATTGCAGAAAGTAGAATCGGACTATGTGCTATGCGCCAATATGCAAGGCGAGTGTTTCCCCATTGGTATGCTTGCCATTCAGCTATTCCACACTTAATGAGGTTTGCCACCTTTGTCCTTGGTTTCTTCCAAGCCTTCCATATACACATGCGTACTCTACGCCTTAGCCACTTGTCAGTTTCCATGCAAAGACGCTTCATATCAGCGAGATGATAGTACCCGACCCACCCTTGTATATACTCTTTCAGCTTTTGCTTCCTCTTTCCGTATCCCCATCCATTGCTCCTACTTGTCAATTCCTTTAGCCTTGACTTCATCTTTGCTTTGGACTTTGGGTGTACGGTGAGTTGGCATTTGCCTTTGTGCACATAAAAGGAGTAGCCGAGATATTTCACTCCCTTGATGTATGAAACCACAGTCTTTTCCTTGTTCACCTTTAGGAATAGTTTCCCTTCAATGAATTTGGTTGTTGACTCTCGTACACGTTCTGCAGCACGTCTGGTCTTGCAGAATATCATCGAATCATCAGCATAGCGTACAAAGGGGTGTCCTCTGCGTGCGAGTTCCTTGTCCAATTCGTTCAACATAATGTTGCTGAGCAATGGACTCAATGGTCCTCCTTGCGGAGTGCCTTCCTCGCTTGCATGCCACAGTCCTTTGTCTATGACTCCGCTTCGAAGATACTTGTGTATAAGGCTGACTACTCTGCCGTCCTTGATGGTTCGGCTGAGTATCTCTATGAGTTTGCTGTGGCTCACTGTGTCGAAGAAGCGTTCGAGGTCAAGGTCAACTACATACTTGTAGCCTTCGTTGACTATCTTCTGCACTTCTCGCAGTGCGATTAGGCATCCTCTTCTCGGGCGGAAGCCGAAGCTTCGCTTGGAGAATTGGGGCTCATAGATTATTGTCAGTATTTGGTTGATGGCTTGTTGCACCATGCGGTCAACCACGGTGGGTATGCCCAACAGGCGCATCTTGCCGTTGTCCTTGGGTATCTCTACCCTTCGGACGGGATTCGGACGGTATGTACCGTCAAGCAAGGAGCGTATCAGTTCATCCTTATTAGCCAAAAGCCATGGAAGCAGCTGCTCACATGACATCTTGTCGATACCGCCACATCCCTTGTTCCTCACTACTGCCTTGTAGGCTTCGTTGAGGTTGTCGGGGCTAAGGATTACTTCCAATAGGTGCTCCTTGTCGAATGGAACTTCCACGATGTTGTCTTCGGTCATCCACATGAAAGTCTGCACTCCCCCATACCTTTCGAATTCCGTCCTATTCCTTTGGGGGCAGTCATTAGCAAGGGCTGATGTTTTCTGCATTCTATCTTTCATGAGGTAACTTTCAATTACTATCGTTTAATTTTTAGGTTCAGTCCTTCGTGAAGCGTTACCGATTACTCCACTACTATGACTTCTGCTGACTTCTCACGGCAAGCTTTACTCCATGGCTTTTGTAAGAGCAACTAATCACCACGTCCGTGAGACCTCCTCGGATAAGGGCATTGTCTTTCCATCTTATGCCTACTTCATTTACACCAACCGTTCCGAATAGCTATCGGGCTTTGGTTTGTAATGCAACCTTACCCACGGTCAAATGCCTTATATGAAGTTTCTGTTCGTTAGACCAGATGTTTGCCGCCAGCTTCCTTCAGATTCCACCTCACGATGGACACCCTTGCCTTGGGCTATGTGATTCCCGCTATCAGGGCTCACTCGGGACTTGCACCCGTTAGACAATGCTCATGCCGAGCGTACATCAAGAAAGCGATTCTGACATTTGTAGTAGAATCTCTTTTACATCTGATTTGTGTGCTATCACAATACTTCTTCTCTACTCTCAAAATAGTGCAGACATTCTTGTCTGTGAGTTTTCACTTTTAACAAGGTGAAAACTATTCTCTTTGTGTATTTGTCGCATACTTTTCCTCGTAATTTTCATGCGAAATGCTACTTAGTAAGAATAAAAACCTCGCTAAAATATCGGTGAGATTTGTGTGCGGAATTAAGTTAAGGTTCAATGAGATATTATTCATAATTTTGCAGCGATTTCAGACAAATGGGAGCTCAGCGGCCGTAGAGTAACCATATTTTGAGTGTCACGAATATATTAACGACATAAACACAAAGACAGTCATGAATCTAGTAACAGTTGAGCAATTGCTCGCAAAGCCTGTCTGCATGATGACAGGTGAGGAACTTTCCCTTCTCCTC
>JAZRYS010000042.1:0-18846 GCA_045600865.1 Candidatus Aphodosoma sp. | reverse complement strand
ACACATTTAGATGGTACGTACGGTGAAAATAAATGTGTCGTCCTTACAGGACTTAAACGGGATAACAACCTCATACACAGGGCTCACGCCCTGTGCTGGTATGTGCCGCCCCTTCAGGGCTAATACATGCGAAACTTGAGTCATAATAATATATTCAAGTTTTGCAAGTTACAATAAGCTCTGTAGGAGCGACATAGTATAGCGCAGGGCGTGAGCCCTGTGTGAAATGTTCAATGCGTTAATAGAGTGCCGTAGGTACGACAGAATTAAATGCATATATGGTGAAAATAAATGTATCGCCCTTACAGGACTTAAATATTATAACAACCTCATACACAGGGCTCACGCCCTGCGCTGGTATGTGCCGCCCTTTCAGGGCTAATACTTGCGAAACTTGAATCAGATAATTGATAATACCGAAAATTATCAATTTTCAATTATCAATTATCAATTGCTCGCATTAATGCGAGCAATGTATTTGCCGATGATGTCGAACTCAAGATTTACTGTCGTTCCGACTTTTATCTGGCAGAAATTGGTGTTCTGCAGAGTGTATGGGATGATTGCCACCTCGAATGAATCGTCTGTTGGCGTGCAGACTGTCAGCGACACTCCATTGACGCAGACAGAACCCTTGTCAACCGTAAGATAGCCACGCTTACGCATTTCAGGAGTGCTTTCGTACTCGAAATGGAAATAATGGCTTCCGTCAGCCTCACGCACCTCGGTGCAACGTGCAGTCTGGTCAACGTGACCCTGAACTATATGTCCGTCAAGACGACCGTTCATCATCATGGAACGCTCGATATTGACCATCGATCCAACCTCGAGCTGTCCGAGGTTGGAGCGGTCGAGAGTCTCCTGTATCGCAGTTACAGTATATTCGTCTCCCTCAATCTTTACGACAGTCAGGCATACGCCATTGTGGGCAACACTCTGGTCTATCTTGAGTTCCGAGGTGAACGAGCAACGCATCGTTATATGCAAGTTGCCCCCGTCCCTTTCAAGACGGGTGACAACTGCTGCTTCTTCTACAATACCTGAAAACATATTACTTCAAAAATGAATAGTCACGTGAATAACGGAGATGCTGCTCAGCATAGCTCTCGTCGTATTTGATTCCCATGCCAGTGAACTTGCCGTTCTCGTCGAAATAAGGAACGAAGACTGGATTGACAAAGCCTTTGTATGGTGCCATGTCAAGTGTAGCATAGCGGTCGAGTATCTCCTTGTGGAGATTCTGGTCAATCTTGATTGAGTAGGTTTCTACGAGGTTGCGTGCTGCATTGAAATCGCCCATAGATTTGATGCGCTGAATCTCGCGGAGGAGAGCACCGAACTTTGCACGGAGGGCTACATAGTCGTTAACCTGGAGATAGTGTTTGCCATCACGCTCAACAAGTTCGATAGTCTTGTCCTTGGCAGAGTTTTCGAGCACCCACTTGGCAATGAGCTGACGGTTACGCATGTGTGTCTGCTCGATGTTGTCTCCAAGCTTGATACGAGTGGTCTGGGTCATCAGGCCATTCATTATATATGAATAATACTGCGCCTTGTATGCTGTAGTATCAGGCAGAAGGCCAAGTTCCACCATCTTAGGGTCTGCAACATAGTAGAGGCCGAAAAGGTCTGCGCGAGCCTCCTCTACAACTGCATGGTATTTACCGAGAGCGTCAGGAGAAACGCCGGGAGCGAGTTTGCCTGAGCCATGGCCAAGGCACTCGTGAAGGTCAGTATGGAGGTTATCGGTAACATCCTTGTATTTCTTGAGGAGTTCAACCTCTTCCTTGCCGATGCAGAACTCGTCGTTGAAACCTGAGCTCTTGACCGACTGGGCGTATGCCTCAGCGATATTGTCGATTGTGACAGACTTTGAGCCGTGAGCTGCACGAATCCAGTCTGCGTTAGGCAGGTTGATGCCGAGGGCAGACGTTGGATAGTTGTCGCCACCCATCATAGCAGCAGTAATGACCTTTGCAGTAACACCCTTGCACTTCTCTTTCTTGAACTGAGGGTCAACAGGAGAATTATCCTCGAACCACTGAGCATTGTCTGAAATCTTTGTAGTACGCTTTGTAGCCTCAACGTTCTTGAAGTTGATGACAGCCTCCCAGGCAGCCTTGATGCCGAGAGGGTCACCGTATGTCTCGGTGTAACCGCAGACATAGTCGATGAGCGACTCTGTATCGGCAATCCAGAGGATAGCGTATTCGTCAAATGCCTTGAGGTCACCACTCTTGTAGAACTCAATCATCTTTGCAAGAGCTTTATGCTGTGCCTCTGTCTCGCAAACGCCGAGAGCCTTTTCGAGCCAATAGACAATCTTCGACATTGCAGCATCGTATTTGCCGCCAACCTTATATACATCCTCTACAAGATTGCTGTCGCGGAGTACAAGCTGCGAGTTGAGACCGTATGAGATAGGAGTATCCTTGTTTGGGTCAGCCTTGCGCATCTTGTTGTAGAACTCCTCGGCCATAGCCTGAGTGACGCCTTCGCCATAGTAGTTTGAAGCAGAAGTCATGATTACGTCCTCGCCATCAGTCTGGTTCTTATGGGTAGGCATGACAGCAGGGTCGAAGATTACAGGCAACAACACTGCGAAGAGTTCATCCTTCGACTGTCCTTCCTTGAGAGGAAGTTTCTCGAATGGAAGCATGTCAATCTGCTCCTCGAACCAAGCCTGAGTGAAACCAGGCTCAAACTTGTCGCCCGAATAGTGATGGTGAATGCCATTGGAAACCCATACACGCTTCAGATAGACCTCCATTGCCTTGAAGTCTGCAGACGTTGTGTCAACACCTTCCATGGTATATACAGACTCAAGGAGAGTACGGATGGCAATATTGTACTTGCCATTCTGGTCATAAATGATGTCGCGACCACAGAGAGCAGCCTCCGAAAGGTAATAGAGAAGTTCCTGCTGCTTGAGGGAAAGATTCTCGATACCTTCTACACGATAGCGCAAAATCTGCAAATCAGCAAAACGATCTACGATGTAGTCAAATTTCTCGATTTCAGGAGTATAGAGTTCCAGACGTTCCTCTGTCTTCTCCTCTTTCTTGCAAGATGCCAAAGCAACCAATGCCATAACAATAATAAGAATTTTTTTCATATAAAATTGATTAAATTATTTTGCGCGAATTCGGTTGCAAAGGTACGAAAAATTTGACAACTGGCAATTGATAATTGACAATTATTTTTCAAGCATAATTTTTGGTGGTTTGCAAGAAAAGTTGTAATTTTGCAGCGCAATTGACGAGGTCGTAAACAAAGGAAGAAAATAACGGGCAAGTCCTGAAAGGACGAAAGAGTATAGCGCAGGGCGTGAGCCCTGTGTGAAGATGTTTGGTGCATTAATAGAGCCCCGTAGGTGGCGACAGGATTCAATTGCATATATGGTGAAAGAATTGTTTCGCCCTTACAGGGCTTACATTAGATAACAACCTTACATATACACAGGGCTCACGCCCAGTGCTAATATGTGCCGCCCTTTCAGGGCTTGATTGCCAATAAATTACAAAGTAGTCATATAGAAGGCTGAATTGCAATATACCGATGAAACCACTTGCAGAAAGGCTCAGGCCAAAGAGTCTTGACGATTATGTTGGACAAAAACACCTTGTAGGAGAGGGTGCTATCCTGAGGAATATGATTGACTCGGGCAGGGTGTCGTCGTTCATTCTCTGGGGTCCTCCAGGTGTAGGCAAGACCACGTTGGCACGCATAATAGCCAACACACTTGACCGTGCCTTTTACACTCTTTCGGCTGTAACCTCGGGGGTCAAAGATGTGCGCGACGTGATAGAGAAGGCTCGCCAGGGTCAATTCTTCTCGAACAACTCAGCAATACTTTTCATAGACGAGATTCACCGTTTCTCGAAATCCCAGCAGGATTCACTTTTAGGTGCTGTAGAAAACGGCACAATAACCCTAATAGGCGCAACTACCGAAAATCCATCATTCGAAGTAATCACCCCTCTGCTCTCACGGTGTCAGGTTTATGTGCTGAAAAGTCTGGAGGCAGAAGATCTAAGGCAGTTGATAGCCCATGCACAGAAAGAACTGCAAGGAGAGATAGAACTCGACATAAAGGAAGATACTGCACTTCTGCGCCACTCGGGAGGTGACGCTCGCAAATTGCTCAATATTCTTGAACTGCTGATTAACAGTGCCGGCTCTGACCACGTCATTGTCGATAATGCCACAGTGATGCAACGACTGCAGGAAAACCCGATGGCCTACGACAAGGATGGCGAAATGCACTACGACATTATCTCCGCCTTCATAAAGAGCATAAGAGGTTCGGACGCTGAGGCCGCCATGTACTGGCTCGCCCGCATGATCGAAGGTGGCGAAGATCCAAAATTCATAGCCCGCAGACTGATAATTTCCGCAACAGAAGATATAGGGCTGGCTAATCCAAACGCTCTTCTGTTGGCAAACGCCTGCTTTGATGCAGTATCAAAAATAGGTATGCCAGAAGGCAGGATACCTTTGGCAATGACAACTGCCTACTTGGCCAATTCAAAGAAAGACAATTCGGCATATCTGAAAATTGACGAGATGCTTGCGACTGTTCGCGAGACAGGCGACCTGCCAGTGCCTCTGCACCTCAGGAATGCCCCTACCAAACTGATGAAAGAATTGAATTACGGTGCAGAATACAAGTATCCGCACGACTACCCAGGTCATTGGGTTGAACAGCAATACCTGCCTGACCTGCTATATAAGAAACAAAAGAAATGACAGACAAAATCAAACATTACGAACTGCGGCACCATACAATAACTGCAATCGGCGTTATCGGCATAGCAATATCATATCTCATGATCATTGCCCTCAACAACATCATGTATGAGGGGAACATTTCATGGAATTTCATGATTTACTGCACGATGTGCGGAGCACCATTTGTCATAGTGGAGGGTATCTTCTGTCAGGAGATGGTGAAATTCTGCAACCGCAAAGCCTGGGGACACAAATACGAAAAATGGGTGTTCACGTCCCAACTGCTGCTCAACATAATAGTAGCTGTTGGATTCACAATCATTGCATTCCTGATTTTTGACCCTCACGACCATGAGACATTCTCAGAACTGGTTAACGAAATGTATTTCAACATCAGCATTGTAGCAGATGCCATGGTGGCAACTGTCATATTGCTGCTTGCCAAATACGTTGACCAGCTGAATTATTCGAAATTGCGCGACATACAGTTGAAAGAACAAGAACTTCTACTGACCCAAATGCGTTACCATCAGCTTAAAGCACAGGTCAACCCCCATTTCCTGTTCAACTCGCTGAACGTACTTGCCTCGCTTATCAACATTGACCAGAAAAAGGCAATAAAATACACGAAAGAGCTTGCATCAATTTACCGATATTTTCTGACTAACGACAACAAAAACGAACTCTCGTCGCTGAAGGAAGAACTCAACTTTGCATCACAATATTCAAGCATCCTTCAAATCAGATATGATGAAGGACTGACAGTCCATCTACCACAAATAACAGACCCTGTCACAGCTGCACTGAGTATCATTCCGACCTCCGTACAGCTGCTTATAGAAAATGCGTGCAAGCACAACATAGCATCAGCCGAAAGACCACTTATTGTCGATGTCTTCCTTGACGAAAACTATGTTGTAGTTACAAATAACATAAACCCACGGCTTCGGTCGGCAGATTCAACAGGGCTCGGTCTGTCAGGTCTTGTGTCAAAATACGAGATTATCACCAAGCGCAAAATAAAAATCATCGAAACAGCCGAAAAGTTCACCGTCAAGGTGCCACTACTCAGTGCTGCAGAGGCACAAAACATTTTCTCACAACAATAAACGAGGCAATATGAACATTCTAATAGTTGAAGACGAAGCAATCTCAGCACAAGGATTGGAGCAATCGCTGATAAAACTTGACAATAACAACAAAATAGTCGGAAAAACAGCCTCAGTTGCCAAAACAGTTGAATTCATACATAACAATCCACAACCAGACCTCATCTTTATGGACATACATCTGGAGGATGATCTCTGCTTTGAAATATTCAAACAATGCAGTGTAGATTCACCTGTAATATTCACAACTGCCTACGACCAATACGCAATTGAGGCATTCAACACAAACGGCATTGCCTATCTGCTCAAGCCATATACTGACGAAGAACTTGCCGAGGCAATCAGCAAGCTGACCAAAATTCTGGCTATAGGTCAACGCAATGCAATAGAAAAAAGCATGGAGGCAATCGCAAAGCCATCTAAAAAGCCTCAGCGTCTGACATTCCGCATTGGCGACAGCTACACATCGGTATTGACAGACGACATTGCTTTCCTTCAGTCCGAAGACCATTACACCACTCTTGTTACATTTTCAAACAAGCAACTGATAATCAATCCCTCGCTCGCTGACATGGAAGCACAACTGGACGAAGAGAAATTTTTCCGTATATCACGCAGTTTTATTGTAAATATCAATTCCATTGAAAAGGTGTCGCACTATTTCAATGGGCGATTGAAACTGACACTCAAGCCAAGACAAGATAGTGATATATTCGTATCACGACAGAGGGTTAAGAATTTCCTTGATTGGTATGGAGTAATTTGAAGTAGCGGTATCAACCATTCAGCAGACATAATCAACCATTCAGAGCAGAACGTTTTGCCACATCGCAAAAAAGTCGTACCTTTGCACCCGATTTCAAAGTACTTTGGAATCTGATAGACTTAATAGGAACAAGAGGGGCTCGCAAAGCGTTGCGAGCCCCTCGGATTTTCATTGTGGTGTATGATAAATTACCAGATTGAAACACGTTTCTCAGGAGCGAGATAGAGAGGGTCAGTCTCCTTGATGCCGAATGCCTCGTACCATGCGTTGATGTGAGGAAGAGCACCGTTAACTCTCCAGCGACCGAGTGAGTGAGGGTCAGACTTTGTGCGAGAAACAATCTCCTCGTCACGGATATTACCAGCCCATACGTTAGAATATGCAACGAAGAAACGCTGTGCAGGAGTCATTTCAAGCTTGTCCTTAGCCTCAACATTCTCTGTAGCATTGCAGAATGCCTGATAAGCAACCTGAAGTCCGCCATGGTCGGCAATGTTCTCGCCAAGGGTGAATGCGCCATTTGCAAACAAGCCTGGGGCAACCTCTATACCATTGAAGTATTCTTCCATGACCTTGGTGCGAGTCTCGAAGTTCTTGCGATCCTCTGCTGTCCACCAGTCGTTGAAGTTGCCATTCTTGTCGAACTTAGAACCCTGGTCGTCAAAGCCGTGAGTCATCTCATGACCGATAACAACACCGATAGCACCATAGTTGAAAGCATCGTCAGCCTTCATGTCGAAGAATGGATATTGGAGGATACCTGCAGGGAAGCAGATTTCGTTTGTCGTTGGGTTGTAATAAGCGTTGACTGTCTGAGGAGTCATGAGCCACTCGTCCTTGTCAACCTCTGGACGGTTGAGTTTAGAGAACTCATACTGAGCATTGAACTTGCTGAGTTTCTTGCATATAGTCCAATAGTTATCAGCAGTATCAACGGCAACTGCCGAATAGTCGCGCCAAGTCTTAGGGAAGCCTACCTTAACATAGATGGCGTCAATCTTCTCAGTAGCCTTAGCCTTAGTTTCAGCACCCATCCAGTCAAGATTCTGAATACGCTGCTTGTAAGCCTCTTTGAGGTTGCTTACGAGAGTTTCCATGCGGTCTTTGTTCTCCTGTGGGAAATACTTGTCGCAATAGAGATGACCGAGAGCCATGCCCAACTGACCGTTAACCATTGTAGTAGCACGTTTCCAGAGAGGCTGCTGCTCCTGTTTTCCTGACATAACCTTGCCATAGAAAGCAAAGTCAACATCATAGATGTCGCTTGAGAGATAGCCTGCTGCATTGCTCATGAGGGCTGCAGTTGCGTATGATTTGAGAGTCTCGATTGGTGTGTTCGCGAGAATCTCAATCATAGTGTTGACAACCTTTGGCTGACCAATGTTGACCTGTTTAGGCTGAACACCAACCTCTGTGAAATAAACATCCCATGCAAAGCCAGGGAAAGAGTCCTTGAGCTGCTGATAAGAGTAGAGATGATAGTTTGCAGCATCATCACGAAGTTCTACGTTTGTGCTGTGAGCCTCAGCAAGCTTATGCTCAAGTTCATAGACAGCCTTAGCCTGAGCATCTGGATTCTTGACACCAGCAATTGTGAGCATCTGAGTCATGTAAGGGACATAAGCATCACGTACACGTTTGATAGCCTCAGAGTCATCAAGATAGTAGTCACGCTCGCCCATGCCAAGACCAGACTGAACGACATAAAGCAGATACTGCTTTGCATTCATGATGTCAGCATCTACATACATTCCGAAGAAGAGGTCAGCAACGTCACGACCCATGAAGCGTGCGAAATCCTCTGCTGTCTTCATCTCGTTGATTGCAGCAAGTTCATCTACCAGAGGAGCGATACCCTGAGCATTGCGTTTTGCAGTGTCCATAGCTGCAAGATAGAGGTCCTTGATTTTCTGAGCCTCTGTACCAGCCTTCTGATCACCCTTGACAATCTCGTCGATGAGGCCATTGAGCTGCTCACGGTTGTTCTCTGCCAAGAGGTCGAAAGAACCAAAACGAGAATACTCGCCTGTCAGTGGGTGGAGCTTCTGCCAGCCACCTGTTGCAAACTGATAGAAATCAGCACCTGGTTCGAAAGAACGGTCCAGGTTCTCCTCCAAGATACCAGCCTCAAGGGTATCAGGAGTCTTTTTGTCGCAACCTGTCAATAATACTGCCATAGTTGCCATTGCGAAAAATAACTTTTTCATTTAATAATTTGTTTGTTAACTATATCCATTTTTTCTAATTGTCCCTTCTGGAAATAAAGGATGTTGCGGCAGCAGTTGTGGCACATTTCAATGCGTGCGTCAATCGTGCCTGTACCTATGTGCGGAGAGAGAACCACATTGTCAAGATGCAATAGTTCCTCAGTTATCTTCGGCTCAAACTCATAGACATCAAGTGCTGCACCGAAGAGTTTCCTGCTCTGAAGAGCCTTTACAAGCTCAGCCTCGTCAACACATGCTCCACGGGCAGTATTGATGAGTATTGCGCCATCTTTCATCTTTGCGAATGCCTCTGCATCAATTATATGGTGTGTCTCTGGGGTATATGGGCAATGAAGAGAGACGTAGTCGGAGTTCCTCAGAATCTCATCAACTGTAGCGTATGTAGCACCATATTCTTTTTCCTCTTCTGCAGTCAACCGGTGACGCTTGTTGTAGAGGATATTCATGCCACAAGCCTTTGCACGACGAGCAACAGCCTTGCCAATGTTACCCATGCCTATTATACCGAGAGTCTTGCCGTAAATAGCCACGCCAAGGTTCATCATCACACCAAACTCAATGTCGTTGTCTGGCATACGCAGTTTGCGGTCGAGTTCTGCAATACGGTGAGAGATTGCCAGCATGAGAGTGAAAGCGTGTTCTGCCGTTGGCTCTATGACAGGTATAGGTGTGTTTGTGACAGGAAGTCCACGCTTGGTGGCAGCCGCCACATCAACATTGTTGAAACCTACACCGAAATTGATGATAGCCTTGAGATTCTTGCCTGCCTCTATCATCGTCTCTGGAATCTTATAATCAAAAGTAGATATCAGAAAGTCGGCATCTACAATCTCTTTCATAAGTTCTTCAGCAGTAAACTTATGCTTCTCGGGCATCACGACATCTGCAATCCCTTGCATCTCGGTGAAGCCTATCTTTGGAAGGTTTGTTGTAAGTAATATTTTCATAAGCTGTTAGTTATTATTTATCTAGAACTTCTAGATTTTCTAGATTCTCTAGTTTCTCTATTTTTCACCAAACTGCACCTTCGGATGTTCCCCACTTGCCTTGCACTCTCAAGACCTGTTCCATCACCTCACGCACACAGCCTCTGCCGCCTTCTTTTTGAGAGACATATTCGCATATTCTGACAATCTCAGGACAGGCATCTGCCGGACAAGCCCTTACGCCTACTCGCTTCATTATTGGAACATCTGGCATATCATCACCCATAAACAGAACTTCCTCATCTTTCAGACCATAACGGCTGATGAAATCCTCGTATGGCGGTATCTTGTCTGAAGACTTGAGATAGATATTTTCGGGCTTTACTCCAAGTGTCTCAAAACGCTTGCGCACAGCCTCTACATTGCAACCTGTTATAATTGCCACATGATAGTCCAACCTGTTTGCAAGATTGATAATATACCCATCTTTCACATTTACCATACGTTGGGGAACACCCTCTTCGTCAAGAGGCATGGTGACAAAAGAAAGAACCCCATCCACATCAAAGACAAAAGCCTTGACGTATGGCAGTTTCTGCTTGAAGTTGAGAGATGCGAAATTATCTGGTATCATTTTATTTTATTTATAATGTAATTGGTGATGGCAAGATATACCTCCTGCGCATCACGGTCAGCCTCAAGGTGATTGATATGCTGCTCCACTACGTTCATGTCTCCACGCATGGCAGGTCCTGTCTGTGCTTCACGTGCTCCAAGAGACATATATTTCACCAGCGTCTCCTGCATTATAGGTTCAAGCACATTTTTGTCCAAGCCTGCTTCTGCAAGAGTATTTTCGGCCATTGAGAGCAAGGCATTAGTGAAATTATTCGAAAATACGCCTGCTATGTGCAAAGCCTTGCGTCTCTCCTCTGTAAGAGT
Source organism: Candidatus Aphodosoma sp. (assembly GCA_045600865.1). GTDB lineage: Bacteria > Bacteroidota > Bacteroidia > Bacteroidales > Paludibacteraceae > Aphodosoma. The sequence continues at coordinate 8,144 of JAZRYS010000042.1, read as the reverse complement.
CTGCACGTTATCTGATATTGCCTCTGCCATGTCACGGAGAGTAATCTCTGCCATCCGGCAATTGTATTCAATGAACAACGGCACGTTACTCATCTGCACTCGCCTGCTCTTGGTGAATGTCATGAAAGGATAGAGCACGCCAAACTGATGACAGCCAAGTTTTTCAAAGAGACTCATTGACATAGTGCCAGAGGTATGGATATGTAATCCTTGCGTAAATGGCAGGTGCATCTCCTGCAACTGCGAGAGCACGTCGTCTTTCAGGCAATAGAGATAGATATCGGCAGTTGCCATGACCTTCTCTGGTTGCGTAACTGCACTTGCACCAACCTTATATGCAAGACTTTCAGCAGACATGCGTGAGCGGCTGAAAACCTGCAAGATTGTATAACCAGCCTCCTTCAAGGCAGGCACAAGCGAGCAGGCAACATTGCCGGAACCTATTACTACTATTGATTTGTTCATTAGTATTTTTCTCTGTGGATTTTGTCGTAGAGAAGTTTGCTCTCGTCGTATGGCTTGCGCTCCTCATTCTTATATCCAAGTGAGACTATATTCATAACCTCAAGATGTTCTGGAATACCGAGAAGTTTCTTTACATACTCGCCAGAGGTCATGTCGGCCTTCATCTCACCGTTTTCCTCTACCACATGGTCACGCTTGTATATCTGCACCCAGCAGGAGCCAAGACCAAGGTCAGCAGCCTCCAGCTGGATAATCAATGATGCTATAGAGGCATCGCAAAACCAGACATCTGTCTTTGCAGGGTCTGCACACACCACTATTGCCGCTGCTGCTCCCTCAAGAATCTGAGACCCCATCTCACGGGAATTTGCCAAATTAGACAACATCTGCTTGTCTTTCACTACAACAAACTCCCAGCCATTTGTCCTTTTTGACGAAGGGGACATCAGTGCAGCAGTCATCAGTTTGTTGATAATCTCGTCAGAGATAGGCTCTTCAGTATATTTACGTATTGAGCGACGGTTTTTTAAAAGTTCCAAAAACATTTTTTAATTGATAATTGACAATTGATAATTGATAATTTGCCGTTGGCTTAGATAGATTTTCTATTTAATTATCATCTCTACTCGGCGGTTGAGGGCTCTGCCTTCTTCGGTAGAGTTGTCGGCTACTGGTTGCTTAGAACCCATACCCTTGACTGTCATGCGTTCTGGGGCGATACCTTTTGCTATGAGGGCATTCTTCAGAGCCTCTGCACGACGGAGAGAGAGATCCATATTGTGAGCCTCAGAACCCACATTATCCGTATGACCCACTATCTCTACCATCACCTTCTTGTTCACGCGCATGAACTCTGCAAGATGTTCAATCACGGCAAAAGAGGCAGGAAGAATCTCATCCTTGTCTGTATCAAAGAAAAGATTTTCTATTGTTGTGGTACTACCCTGCTCTATCGGTTGAAGAGCAACAAGAATAGAATCACCTGCATGTCTTATCTCCTTGGCATAGAAGAAATAGCCCTCACGACGAACAGAGAGGCCATAAGAGCCATCCTCTGGCAGGATAGCGACAAAGTCTCCACGACTTGCATCAGACAGAGACTCAAACCACTTATGGTTGTCTGCCTGTTCAAATATTTCTATATATGCCTCAAGAGGTCTTGAAGTGACTGCATCATAGACACGGCCAGGGCTGTATTTCATGACACGCTCAGGACGTTTGTCCTGCGGCATGTCAATTTCGAAGATATCCATCAATGTCTCGCTCTCGCCACCTACTTTATCTGAAGCATAATAGCCTTTGAAGCCATCGCCACTTACGACAAAGCCACTCTCATCACCATTTGTATTGATAGGATAGCCAAGGTTGACAGGTTTGCCCCAGCGACCATTGTCGTCCATACGACTCATATATACGTCAGAGCCTCCCAAACCAAAATGACCATGAGAAGCGAAATAGAGTGTCTTGCCGTCAGCATGAAGGAAAGGTGCAAAGTCATCCTTATCTGTATTGACAGGAGCACCCAAAGGCTGATCCTTGTAAGGCTCCAGACGGCCATCCTTCAGGATACGAATCTTCACTTTCCAGATGTCACTGCCACCAAGTCCCCCAGGTCTGTTAGAAACGAAGTAGAGTTCATCACCTGATGGCGACATGATAGGGTTAGTCTCCCAATACTCAGTGTTGGCAGGTGCGCCAAGATTCATAGGATAAGACCAGGTGTTGCCCCTGCGAATGGAATACCATATATCGCAAGAGCCAATGTTGTCGTGAGTGTTGCATCTTACGTAGAACATATAACGTCCGTCAGCAGAAAAGGATTGCGCACCCTCATTATTATCTGTATTTACTGGTCTTCCAAGGGAACGAGAGACGGTCCAACTACCATCGGGTTTTGCAATAGAGTAATAGAGATCTTCCTGACTGTAACTTCCATCATTAACTAACACTGTTGTTGACATCATACGGCCATCCGCAGTAATCGAAGGGAAATAGTCGTTGAAACGAGTATTTACACCTTGCACACGACGAGGATGAATATCTACAGAGTCATTATATAATTGCAATGCCACACGATATTTCTCAGCATTTGAGACCTCTACAGCCTCTGCGTAACGCCCCTGACGATAAAGCAGTTCTGCAAGGCTGCTGCGAGCCTCAATGAAATTGGGGTCTCTCTCGAAAGCCTTGTAGAGATAATCTATCTTCTCGTCGGTTGAATTATCGAGTTTCATAGCCTTCTTGAAATAAGAAATGGCCTTCTTGTCCTTAGTGTGCATCACCTGTGCATTCAAGGAGAATACACAAAAAGCAAGGAACAGTGTGATGAGTGATTTTTTCATTTAGTCGTCTATTATGATCTCTCTTACTTTTGACACAAACTCCGGGCCATCCTCATATCTGAGAGGCTTGTGGTATTTCACAGAGATGCGATGAGGATTTACCCAATAAGAGCCCTTAGGCATTACCTCAAAACTGCCACGGATAGTGACAGGAGCAATCTCAAATCCTAAATCTGATGCCATCTTGAAAGCGCCACCCTTGAGACGACCCACCTCACCTGTGCGCGTTCTTGTACCCTCTGGGAATATTACTATTGAGGCACCACGTTCTGAAAGCACCTTCTCTGCCTCCTTGAGAGTATCCATAGCCTTGACAGGCGAAGAACGGTCAATGGAGATATGCCCAACTCTCTTGCAGGCAGTACCGACAAGGGGTATTCTCATGAGTTCCTTCTTCATAATCCACGAGAACCTGTTTGGAAGGTATCCGTAGATGACAAAGATGTCAAACATTCCCTGGTGGTTAGGGGCGAAGATGTACTGTTTCTTGGGGTCTATGTTCTCCAGCCCCTCAACCGTAACAGGGCAAAGGGCAACAGCGCAGATGAATCTTGACCAGAAACGTATGAACTTTTCGAGCCATTGTCCATAAAGTCCTATAGAAATGGCAACAATAGTGACTATGGAAGTCACTATTGTCCATGTTAATGCCAAAGGCAAAAAAACCACTAAGGTATATAGAGCCCAAAACGGGTTGAATTTCCTTCGTTTCATAATTTTGCAATACGGTCGGCAACTTGCTGTGCAGTGAAGCCGAGTTTCTCGTCAAGCACTTTGTAAGGGGCAGAAAAGCCGAAAGACTCAAGGCCGAAAATTGTTCCCTCAGAGCCCACTAATCCAAGAAGGTTTACAGGAAGACCAGCCGTAAGACCAAACTTCTTCATGCCCTTTGAAGGAATGACGCTCTCTTGATATTCGGCAGACTGCGAACGGAAAAGTCCTTCTGAAGGAACAGATACTATACGGCACTTAACACCCCTCTTGTCCAGCAGGTTTGCAGCATCAACCAATGTTGAAACTTCAGAACCAGTAGCTATCAGACAGTGTGTTGCGTCCTTGACATCACAGACTACATAACCACCCATCTTTGCATCAGCATATTTTGTTCCCTCCGGCAAGTCGTTGATGTTCTGACGAGAGAGTATCAGACCTGTAGGAGTTGTGGTGTTAGCCATGAGCAGTTTGTAGCACTCGGTGGTCTCACGGGCATCAGCAGGACGAAGAACAAGCATAGAACGTTCACCTGCATGGTTCTTCATCTTCTCAAGCAGACGAATCTGAGCCTCCTGCTCTACAGGCTCGTGTGTAGGACCATCCTCGCCAACACGGAAAGCATCGTGACTCCAGATGAATTTTACAGGAAGTTTCATCAGAGCAGCCATACGAACAGCAGGTTTCATATAATCCGAGAACACAAAGAACGTAGCGCAAGCGGCAATCACACCGCCATGCAATGTCATACCGATGCTGAGACAGGCCATTGTAAGTTCAGAGACGCCAGCCTGAAGGAAAGCACCCGTGAAGTCACCTTTCTTGAAAGCGTGAGTCTTCTTCAGGAAACCATCTGTCTTGTCAGAGTTCGAGAGGTCGGCAGAAGAGACAATCATATTCTCAACCTGACCTGCTATATGTCCAAGACAGGCAGCAGAAGCGGCACGTGTTGCTGCACCACCCTTCTGCTCGAAATTGCTCCAGTCAATCTGAGGAGCTACACCAGAGAACCATTTCTCCAGTTTGCCAGCCTTAGAGCGGTTCTTGCGAGCCCACTCAGCCTTTGCTGCATAACGCTCAGCAACAATCTTCTTCAGTTCCTCAGCACGTTTTGCATATATAGTCTTAGTCTCCTCAAAAAAGACAAATGGCTCATCAGGATTGCCGCCAAGAGCCTTGACTGTATTCACGAAAGCATTGCCGCCAAGAGGTGAACCATGAGTTGCAGGACAATTCTCGTATGACGTGCCATCCTCACGGAGAGCACCTTTACCCATTACTGTATGGCCAATGATGAGAGTAGGTTTTTCTTTTTCAGCCTTAGCCTTTTTCAGAGCACTGCGGATATCCTTGACGTCATTGCCTTTGATATCAATCACACGCCAACCCCATGCCTTGTATTTGGCTGCAACGTCTTCGGTAGATACCTCATTGCACATAGTCGAAAGTTGCACGTTGTTAGAGTCATAGAACATGATGAGGTTGTTCAGTCCAAGATGACCTGCGATACGTCCTGCGCCCTGGGAAATCTCCTCCTGAATGCCACCGTCGGATATATAGGCATAGATTGTAGAATCGAGGATATTGTCCATGCGGGCATTCAGGAACTTTGATGCTATTGCGGCACCTACAGCAAACACATGACCCTGGCCAAGAGGACCAGAAGTGTTCTCAACGCCATGCATAAGGTCACGTTCCGGATGTCCTGGTGTAATAGAACCCCACTGACGGAAAGACTTCAGGTCATCAAGAGTATATTTGCCGGCACAAGCCAACACTGAGTAAAGCATAGGAGACATGTGACCTGGGTCAAGAAAGAAGCGGTCACGTCCTTCCCACAGGGGTTTTTCTGGGTCATAGACTAAAAACTCTGAGAACAAAACGTTTATAAAATCCGCTCCACCCATTGCTCCGCCAGGGTGGCCAGATTTTGCACGTTCAACCATTGATGCAGCAAGAATACGAATATTGTCCGCTGCCCTGTTCATTTGCTTTACTGAATTCATATAATTGTGTTTTTATTTTCGCAAATTTATTCACGCTGCAAATTTACAACAAAAGATTGAGATAGGAATATCTTTTTGAGACATTTTTTGCACAAATTAGTTCTGAAAAAATAAATCACATATATATTTGTCAGGTTATATTTTTTTTGTACCTTTGCAGCCAAAATTAAACCAACTATATATGAATGTCAATCTGATAGGTCTCGGAATGGTGAATGCTGATGCGCCATGCTCAATTATAGACCTGATACTCAAAGCAAAACCAGAAGCATTGAATGGCTTCTGTGCGGCACGCCTCGATGGCAAGGTGATAGACCTCCGCGATGTAATAGACTCTGATTGCGACATAGAACTTCTGACACCAGAGGCTCCAGAATCGCTTGCAATACTCCGTCACACAACAGCCCATATCATGGCAGAGGCAGTAAAACACCTTTTCCCTGATGCCCTGCCTACCATCGGCCCTGCTACCGACAAAGGTTTCTTCTATGACTTCGACCATGCACCATTCGACCGTGCAAACCTCGATGCCATCGAAAAAGAGATGAAGAACATCATCAAGAAAGCCACTCGCCTTGAAAGAAGGGTCGTAAGTCGTGAAGAGGCACGCGAGTTCTTTGCCCAGAAGAATGAGCCATACAAACTTGAACTGCTTGATGCTGTCAAGGAAGGTGCTCGCATCACAATCTATTCGCAGGACGACTATGCAGACCTCTGCACAGGTCCTCACCTGCTCAACACACGCCTCATCAAGGGCTTCAAGCTTATTTCCTCATCTGCAACATACTGGAGAGGCGACCGCAAGAATAAATCCCTCACCCGTATCTTTGGTGTTGCTTTCTTCTCGAAGGAAGACCTTGAGGCACACCTTGAATACCTTGAGAACATCAAGAACCGTGACCACAACAAACTTGGCCGTGAACTTGAGTTCTTCACCACAGTAGATGTGATTGGCCAGGGTTTGCCACTGCTCATGCCAAAGGGCACTCATATCGTCCAGACTCTCCAGCGTTGGGTTGAGGACACTGAGACTGAGTGGGGTTACGTCCGCACAAAGACTCCTCTCATGGCAAAGTCTGACCTCTACAAGATTTCCGGCCACTGGGGACATTACAAGGACAAAATGTTCGTTCTTGGCGATGAAGAGACGGATAAGGAGGTATTTGCACTCCGCCCAATGACATGTCCTTTCCAATATTACGTATATAAGAACTCTCAGAAGTCATACCGTGACCTGCCATTGCGCTATGGCGAGACCTCTACCCTATTCCGCAACGAGGATTCTGGTGAGATGCACGGACTGACACGCGTACGCCAGTTCACAATCTCAGAAGGTCACTTGATTGTACGTCCTGACCAGATGGTCGAGGAGTTCAAGAAATGCCTTGCCCTTGCACAGTATTTCATGACAACCCTCGGGCTCATGAACGATGTTACCGTTCACCTTTCAAAGTGGGATCCTGAGGACACTGAGAAATATATCGGCACTCCTGAGATTTGGGAAGAGACCCAGCAGCACATACGCGAGATGCTGACAGACCTCAACATCCCTTTCACTGAGGACGTTGGTGAAGCAGCATTCTATGGTCCAAAGGTGGATATAAACGCAAAGAACGTCTATGGCAAGGAAGACACAATGATAACCGTTCAATGGGATGCCATGCTTGCCGAGCAGTTCGACATGTACTACATCGACTCTGAGGGCAAGAAAGTCCGTCCTTACATCATCCACCGTACATCACTCGGTTGCTACGAGCGCACACTCGCTTGGCTGATCGAGAAATACGAAGGCGCATTCCCAACATGGCTCTGCCCTGAGCAGGTACGCATACTGCCAGTTTCCGACAAATATGCCGACTATGCACAGGAAGTATATAAGAAGCTTCGTGAGGCAGGCATTCTCGCAACACTCGACAGCCGTGCAGAAAAGGTAGGCTACAAGATGCGCGAGGTTCGCATGGAGAAGTTGCCATACGCACTTGTCGTAGGCGAGAAAGAGGTAGAGAACGGCACCATCAGCGTCTGGAGCCGCAAGAATGGCGACAAGGGTGCAGTGGCAGTACAAGACTTCATCAACGACATACTGAACGAGATAAAGACAAAGGCACTTTGATTTGCCTTTTGTCTAAGAATAATAGAGTCCAAAGCGGTCTTGTTGACCGCTTTGGACTCTATTATTGCATTACGTTCAACTACAATTATGTAGACTTATTCGTCTTCCATTCCTTTGCTGCTTTGGTCAAACGATACATTTGTTTTGGATGGTTTGGTTGTTCTGGATACTTTCGCTCAATAGAACCATCAGCAAGAGCAGGAGTGATATAGTTCTCTCTAAAAGTCATTCTATGTTTAATACCGCATAGACTCATTATCTCGGTTACATTTACAAAATCATCATTCATCATACAAACCAGAATCTCAACTTGGACGGTACTTGGACGGTACTTGGACGGTTTCATACACTTTAGCAGAACGTTCAAGTGTAGTTTCCTGATTTAGGTTGACTATTCAGCTCTTATTACTGATACTGGTTGACAAAAATTAATATAATTCCTATTTAAGGTTGACGATATGTTGGATTTTTTGCCTTGGCGGGGGCTCGAGCCCCCGCCAAGGCAAA
>JAZRYS010000041.1:0-8546 GCA_045600865.1 Candidatus Aphodosoma sp. | reverse complement strand
CATTTGCTTGATAGGAATGGCAGACTGAAGAATGCGGCATTGCTATTGTTCGCAAAAGACCCTTTGAATTTCTTCACTGCCGTTCAGTTCAAGATAGGAAGGTTTGGAGTGGACGAGGCAGACTTGATGTTTCAAGATGTGCTTGAAGGAAATATCCTGCAGATGACAGACAGGGTGCTGGATTTGCTCAAGTCAAAATACCTGATATCCCCTATCCATTATGAAGGCATGCAAAGAAAAGAACCGCTTGAAATTCCCGAGACTGCTTTCAGGGAGATGATATACAACTCGATTATCCATAAACTATATAGCGGTCCTGCGATACAGATGAGAATCTATGCTGACAGGATTGAACTTTGGAATGATGGCGAATTGCCTGAGGGATACACGGCTGAGACTCTTTGGGGTAAACATTCATCAAAGCCAAGAAACCATAATATTGCAGATGTGTTCTACAAGGCAGGTTTCATTGAGTCGTGGGGACGTGGATTCAAGAAAATCCGTGAAGGATTCGAAAAGGCAGGAATGAAACTTCCTGTATTCGAGCCTCATTGCGGAGGTGTTTTGGTGACCATTTTCAGAAAGGAAATGACAATTGACCCCCCTAGTAACACACCATTAACACACCAGTACCCCCCTAGTACCCCCCTAGTACCCCACCAGTACCCCCCTAGTACCCCACCAGTAGTTAACCTCTTGATAAATGTCATGTCCGAGGAATACGCATCCATAGCAACATTAATGCAGAAAATGGGAATTAAAGACATCAAACATTTTCGAGAGGCATATTTAAAACCGTCTGTTGAAGCTGGGTTAGTGGAAAAGGAATATCCTAATAATCATCCGAGACAAAGATACAGGTTATCTAAGGAAGGTCTTGATATGAAAGGAAAATCCTAAAGCAAAGGCTTTGAAGCCATTTAATTTGGACTGAAAAAAATTAAAACCCATAAGCTTGACCGAGTGGGATAACGGGCAAGGAAGCTATAAAAAGAACGCAGGTCATATCAACCAATGTCAAACACCATCTATACCATAAAGGAGGCCAATTGGCCTCCTTTATGGTTAAAAATACATCTTGTTGAAATTTTTCAGAAATTATTTTGCCAACACAAAATAATGTATTAACTTTGCAACGCAAAGTCTCATCGTGCGGCAATATGCCTGCATGAGGGGTTGTATACATATATAAGTCATTTATTGACAATTGTTTCGGTGATTGAGAATCTGGTAAATTTTTAGTGTGATCCGGAATGAGATGTCCAATGAATGCCAGTCGGTTATGCATTCTTACGCCCGTCAACTGGGTATCGTGAGGGTGCGTGCTGATGTAGGCTGCATTGACGTTCTTATCAAGGTCCCACCCGAATTAACCTTGATACGGATGTCAATGCAGCCTTTTTAATTGATTTTTTTTCGCTGATTTTGTCAGAATCCGGAAAAAAAGTGCATAATAGTAGTAGGAGGCGGCATCTCGGCATTGGCAACAGCCAGTCGTTTTTCGGTTGATGACCTTTCGGCAAGTCAACGACAGACCAACGATATTCTATCGATACTCCACCGATACTCCAGTAATACTTTGCTGACACTTTGCTGTGGCTCTGCTCCTGAAGCAGAGAAATAGCAGAGGATTAGCAGAGGATTAGCGGAGGATTAGCGGAGGCATAGAAGGGAATAGATGGCATTCCGATACTTTTTCGGACTTTTCAAGAAAGGGGCAAGCAAGCCGCAAGGAAGAAGGAAGAGTCGGAGATGGTTCTGGGATGCAAGAGGCAAAACAACAATATAGAACAAAAATATAGTCGGTTATGAAAAAACTGAACCAAAATAACACCATTGCCCCTACGGCAATGATGACAAAACTGAATACTATGAAAAACAAGATGAATTTCTTCGCCAAGGTGGTGATGCTTGTGGTGATGATGGTGATGTTGTTGCCTGACATCGCTTATGGACAAGCTACAGATGCAACTAAATGGAAGTATGTTTCAGGCACTTGGTACATTCTTAATGAAAGTGGTGGTAGTGAAGATGATGCAAATTCATATACATACACTATTTCATTCCCAACCAATGAGTCTAATTTCACTGCTTCACTTTATTTTAAGAGTAATTCAGGTGTTAACTCCGTATCACCATACGTCAAATACAATAACCAAAACATTGTTTCATTTACAGTAAGTGGAGGTGGTGATAATACTGTAAGTAAGGCATTTCAGAAAGTCAATAACGTTAATTCGATAATAGTAGGCTGGACATCAGGTGGTCTAACGGGCAATAATAGACCAAAATCATACACAGTAAGCATTCCGCTTCCTGTACATTATGACCCAATTAAAAACGCCTCCAACGAATTCACAAACGCTGGCACAAACGGCACGATAGATTTCGGACAGGTTGGTTACGGAGATGAAAGAACAAGAACAATAGAAGTATCAAAATTATTCAGGTCTTACCTCACAGCCGACAACATTACACTCCGGATAGTTCCAGGCCAAGGTGTTGAAGCCAACACTTTCTATTTTGACGGAAACAAGAGTGAGGTGGAAATCTGTGGTGCGAACGTAGCATACCAAACTGGCAATCCCAATATCGATGACATCTCGACAACGATAAGGTTCAGTCCGAAAAGTTTAAACACACCTACAAAAACTGCCGAAGTACATGTGATAGCAGACGGAAATGATATAGGTCACTTTATTGTCACAGGTCAAGGAATAAGAGGTACACAGGTGATAACCTGGGATTTGGGTGACGACAAATACATCAACATAGGCGACAGTTACAAGATGAATGCAACTTCGAACGACTTGACTGCAACTGTGACTTATACAGTAGTAGGATCTCTTCCGAATGGCGCAACCTTCGCACAAAATGGAAATGGAGAATGGATCCTCAGCATTGATGCCGGAGCAAGCATACCACCAGGAACAACAATACGAATAAAGGCACAATCCGGTCAGACTGATTTGTTCAATGCAGCACAAGACGTACCACAAGAGTTCGAGGTGACTAACCTGCTGAAACAGACTATCACATGGGGCACCGGATTCGACGATTTGGCAACACTTTTTGTCAACAATGTTAATGACTACGTTACCTTCTCTGCAACATCGACATCAGGTGAGACAGTAGAGTTTTATATAAACAACACAAAACTGACAAACAACAGATACCAAGTCACACAGACATGCGACATTCAGGTGACAGCCAAGGTTGCGGGCAATACAATTTATCTGCCGACAGAAGACACAAGGAACTTCCATGTGATAGTAAGAGGCCAAAGGTGCAACAACCAATATATAGTCGATTACCCAAATGCACCAAAAAGAGTAACAAGTGGTAACCCAATTAGTTTTGGAACATTAGTTCCTGATAAACTGACCTGGAATGCGCAGGGAACAAGTCGTTGGCCATATGATTCAAAACGAATAATAATCACTGACAATAGAACCACAGAGTTGTTAAACACTCCTCTTGGATACAACACTCAATCCAGTGGCGACATACCATTAAACGGCAATGAAACAAGCATTACCGTAACTCTTGAGAATTCCCAATTGAATTCATTGAAAGTCACCCAAAAGACCGGCATGATGCCAAATCTTCCAACTGGTACGACAAACAACATTATAGATTTCGGTGATGTCTATCTTGGACAAGTAGGACAGAACGAAATGACGTTAAGTTACTCGAACGTGCCATATATCGAGTTGGTAAAGAGCGGTGCATCAGAATTCACATACGAAAAAACAGTACTGTCAGGAACTGAAGGTTGCGATTGCCATGGAGAAACAAAATATACATTGAAATTCACTCCACAAGACCAAGTTGAAAAAACTTGCACGCTGACATTCAAGGCATACATCCTTAACGGAAATCAGCAAATAATAACAATATACTTAAAGGGAAAGGGAACAAAGTTTATACCGAACATCACTAAAAACGAGAGCCTGCCTTCACCGATGAATGCCCTTTACACCGTCAAGAACGGCAATATTCCATTAGACGGCTATGCCTCTGTTGACAACGACAAACAAACCATTGAATACAAAGCCTCTGATAACAGCATCGCTGAGGTGATTAATGGCGAGTTGCAGATCAAGAAGGCAGGAGTATTCACTCTGATAGCATACGTGCAGGAGGCAACTGCCTACAGTTACAAAGAGGAGGAACTGGAAACATGTACAGTATCGTTCGCCCAGCCTTCTATAACTCCGGCAATAAGTTGCGGAACTGAAAACGCATTTGTATTCGGTGAATACAAACTCTCCGCAACATCAAACACTGTTGAAGGCACGACAAAATCCAGTGATGGAACGATAACATTCTATAGGACAGATGACAACCTTGCAGAACTCGTTACAAAATCAGACGGAACGTACATCCATTTCCTTGACAGGGGAGACGACGATGGAACTGATGTGACGGTTACTGTAAGAATTGCAGCATCAAGCGATAGTGTGTTCGATGAAGGCAGTACTACTTTGATAGTACGGGCTAAAAAGGTGACACCAAAACTGACTGCATGGAATGACACCATGAGCACTACCTCAGGGACGCAGTACACAGGTTATCCTAAACCTGAATTCATTGCTGACACGACGGCAGATTCAGGACAGCCAGATGCTGCCACATGGCCAGAAGGAGCAGTGAAAATCAGTTATGAATCTGACAACAACAATATTGCCGAAGTAAAAAACGATGGAACAATAGATGCAAAAAAAGCGGGTCTCGTCACTATCACGGCAAAAATATATGCAAGTAAAAACTACAATGCTTCGAGCACTCCGTCGAATAATGACTTAAAGGTCGATTTTGCAGAAGATGGTGTTGATTGCGGCAACATGTATGTGGGAGCGACACATCTGAATACGGATGTTACCGACCTGATTATTCCTGCAGGAACATTGACTGCAACATCTGACAATCCAGATTTCACTGTTGACATCAGCAACGGCAGGATTGTTGTAATATTCGACCCAAGCAGATATAGCAACCCAAGTACCGGAACCATTACATTTACAGATGGCGACAATGGTGAACAATACCATTTGAACGTCAAGGGTGGTTGCCTGAGATATCAGCCAACATTTGAATGGATAGACCCTAAGATACTCAAGAGCAATTCTACTCAAGAGAACCGTCAGATAACCGACCTCCTGAAGAGTTACACATATTTCGACGGCGGAGTGACAATCAAGTCATCAGATGCCAATGTAATAAAGGTATATAAGGCAGATGGGACACTTGCAGTAAACGGCGAAGCAGGCGAGACATTCTGGGCTTGCGGTGCAGGCCAGGCAGACATAACAATTACAGTGCCAGGCACCGATATTCACGAAGGTTTGGAAAAGACTGCAACATTCACTGTCACGACAGATGCTATCCGTTCAATCGTCTGGGATCAACAGGACCTTCTGAATAATCTGTACGAAGGTGACGGTTCATTTGAATTGACAGCAAAAGTTGTTGTAGATGAGACAGGACAAGAAGTAGGGACAGTTAGTAGTTACGCAGTTACTGGAGAACAAGGAATAGTCTCCGTAAGCAACAACAATGTCTGGACTTTGACTATTAACGGCACGGGAACAACTACATTGACTGCAACTGCCTCGGAAGACGATGGATATACCACTCCTACTCTTGAATACAACGTTGTGGTTTATGAAATAAATAAAACTCCATGTGGAGAACATATTATTGGTCAAAGCAATCAAATTACATATACTAACTCTATTACTTTCGATACAAGAGAAGATGGAACTCCTTATCCGGCAGGAGACATTAGTTTCAATTATTCACTTGCCCGACGCGATAATAATACACCTTATACGATAACCATAACAGAGTCTCTGCCAAATGGTTCTCCGAATACGGCAAGTACTAAATCATATAGTACTAACAGGACAGCTACCAATTCAGGCTCTGAGCCTGCTGCTACTAATCCTTTTACTCTTCACAGGGATGCCACAGGATTGAGTTTTTCTGGCAACTTGAATTATCAAAGATACTTTTCCAACGTAAAAGTTACCCAGGCAACATATCTTGATCCTGGTACAACTACAACTGCGGACTTCGGCACATGCAAGACTGGCGAGCCAAAACAGATGTTGCTGAACAGTGTTGCGAAATATTCAAATCTCAATGGACCTGTCAGAGCAGTCATAACTTCTGGTAACAAATGGTTCAAGGTAGTTGATTCAGAAAGAAACCATTTTGGCGGAGGATGCGAAGACTTTGGAGATATAGATGTAATGGTTGAATACGTGGCAGACGATGATAACGTTTCTCATTCAGGAAAACTCATGATAATTGGATATAATGGGACAACAAAATTAACGCAGGAAGTAACACTTAATGGTATAAGCAAGAATAGTGTCCAAACCATAGTCTGGCCAGCAGGATTCGAGGATGGTGCAACCATCGTGGCCAGCAGGAATGGCAACTACTATACAATAGACCTTAGCGGCATTACCACTGACCCTTCGGGAGGAGCAGTATCGTTCTCAATATATCCAGCTGCCGGCGCAAGCATAAACAACAAAACCTTAACCTTAACCACAGATGGATATTATACAATCACAGCAACTGCCGCTGCAAGACAAGGATATGACAAGGCAGTTGACAACAGGACGTTCTATCTGATGCAAGGTAAGACGTGTGGTCCGTATATTGATAATGAAACTATTGCCCCATCGGGATATAGTTCTACAGCAACAAAAGATTACACTTTCCCAGAAGGAGTCGTGCCTTTGCAATTAACCGGTACTGCTACAGGAAATAATACATCTAATACCCGTAGCTATTCAATTGTATTTACAGGTACAACTAATACCCGTACGGGAAATCCTGCAAGAAACACAGCCGTAACTATTAGTCCGTATGATTTCACCGGTGACGAAACAGGATTGAACATATCTGTCACAAGGACTACTCTTAAGATCACCGTCACCCAAAAGACAGAAAACGTGTTAAGATATGGAGGTAACACTGTAAATTCTGGAGACAACATCGACTTCGGGAAACTGATGATAGGAGAGACGAGTGATGCTAAAGTAGCGACAATAGAGTATTGGAACATGCCATTCATGATTGCCACACTTTCTGGCGACAATGCTTCTGACTTCAGTTTTGAACAGGTAGTAGATGGCCCTGCACAATGCAACTGCCATGGAACGACATCATACAACCTCTACTTCAAACCTACATCCGAAGGCGAGAAGACGTGTACACTCAACTTGGATTACGGTGGTGACACCCCTCTTATGCTGATATTGACAGGTAAGGCAGCAAAAAAATCTGTAATCACAAAAGTGAAATCTTTGCCTGCAGGCTTGACTGTATTAGATAGAATTCCTTTGGAAGGTGGTGACAATGATACATACGCAACCGTAAACACCTCTCAGCGTATAAAATATGTCGCTTTGGCATCATCTGGAGGTACTACACTAAGCGATGTGGCGGAAGTTGAGACGGTTGAAGATGTTCAGTATCTCAAATTCAACAAAATAGGAACCTTCTACCTGAAGGCATACGTAGATGTAGATGAGGAAGAATATTATACTGCAGCACAATATGATTTCGGCGAATACACAGTAATCAAGGCAACACCTACCGTAAAGTGGGAAGAACAACCAAAGGACTTTACATATCCCGGCTCAATAACCGCCAAAGCCACAACTACAAATACTGATCCAAATGCTGACATCACCTATTCCGTATCACCAGAAGGTGCAGCTACAGTAACTGAAAACACAGATGGCACAATAACCATTACTGCGAACTACGCTGGCGGAGGAAAGAATGGTATCACCGTCACTGCCACCTCTGTCGAAACTGATAAGTTTTATGAGAAATCAGCTCCTTCTGCCTCATTCGATATTGATTGGGGCGTATTGACCCTGACACTCAATGAGGCCAAACTGCCACCATTGTCATCAGTGTCTATAATTGACCTTGATACAGTGAGTGGATTTGCGTCAACGAATTATGAAGAAGGTGTGACATATTCTTATTCGCTTGTTTCGGTTGATGGTGGTGCTGAGGCATCAATAGATGCGAATAACATTCTTACGATAAAGAGCATCGGAACCATTAAGATTCAAGTTGTGGCAAGCGATACCGTTGCCGGAAAGAACGATATAAAAAACACGTTAGATCTTGCTGCAGGCATAGGCACACTGACATTCACGCATCATGACGGAACCGACAATCGCTGGGACACTAAGGAGAATTGGTATCCTCATAAAGATAGGTTACCTGACACAACGAACTTTGATGTGCTTATTGCTGATTCCTGCTTCATAGGCAAAGGTGAAGAAGAAGTTTCTGATGAAACAACATTCCTGAATCATACAATCAATGCCGCTTGTCATGATCTTTCGTTTGCCGATAATGACAATGCCAAACTGGTTATCGGTGAGGCTTCGACATTGAATGTCAAAGGCAATCTGACTAACGACGATGCAGATAAATTACTGCTTACAGCCAACTACTGGGGTCAGGCCTCTGTGGTGTTCGGAAATAATGGTGAAGAACATCCA
>JAZRYS010000040.1:0-1038 GCA_045600865.1 Candidatus Aphodosoma sp. | reverse complement strand
GATTTCCTCCTCCAGTATTGATGAAGCAGCTGTATATAGGCAACAATACAATGCCAACAAGGATAAAATTACAACCTTAAAGGCAGAGTTGAAAGACTGGCAAAATCAATTGTCGGAGTACCAACAGGCTAAAAAGGATGCACAGGAGGGCGAAGATGTACAGACTGATGATTACTACAGAATCCCTGCAATCATGCAAGATGCCAAGAGTGCGTACAATCTTACCTGGAATGGTTCGGGGTCTTGGAGCGGTAATACATTTATTCGAACTGCAACAATGCCCAATATCAACGGAACTATTACTTTCAAGGCGAATGTCTCTATTGCACGAAAGCCTAAATATTTCCTTGGCATTAAGATTCACCGTGCCATCGTTCAAATCCAATGGGAACTAACCACAGAATATGAGGATTCTCAGGTTGTAGAAATGATGCAGCTTGATCCTAATATGAGTGACCAGCAAAAGGCAGACCAGGTGAATGCTAAAATTGCAGAGGTTCAAAGGGCTTTCCCTAACTGCGACGTTTCTACTCAGTATGCAAAGAGTGAACCGGTCGAAGAAGATAATACAGATGACACTTATCATCTTCTTTGGTCAAGTGATCGACTGGAGATAGCAAGAGAAGTTGATTCCCGACTAACTAAGATATATGCAGACCTTGTTTCATTGGAAAAGATGATGAACTATAAACATTCTATCATCGACATGTTGAAAGCTGTTGCACCATATATCAACGATGACCAGGGACGCAAACTAAATATAATTGAAAAGAGCCGGAAACGATGGCTACGCAACGCTGCGAATACAAGTCATTCTGACGGTTACAACGGTAAATATGACGAAGATGAAGACGAACCATAAAATAGCATACCTTCTGTTCTGTCTGCTTATGTTCTTTCCACTATCGGTGAGAGCACAGTTCGGAATGGACGTTTCTTCGATTGAGGCATATATCAATGACCACAAGGAGCAACGAAGTATTCTGCTTGTGCGAAGTACACTGGAAGCGAGCAACAAGCTACTCCATGATTACAGTT
>JAZRYS010000039.1:0-6914 GCA_045600865.1 Candidatus Aphodosoma sp. | reverse complement strand
GGAGCTTTGTAATAAGGATGCTTTGGAGGGAAGAGTTTTAGTTCCTTGCCAGGATTGAAACGGAAGATTTTCTGCTTTTCCATCTGTGTGGCGTTGTCTCCACGCTGCATGGCGAGGGTAGGATCCGTGAGAGGGTATTTACCCTTGCGGACCTGTACGGCGGTGCAGCGGCATCCCCATCCGTTCGGTGGGAAGTATTTCTCCCAGAAGGGATCACTGACAGGAAGGGTTATGCCATCGAGGAGGGCATGGTCTTCACGCACATGGTCATCCTGGGCTGTGCGGTACTGCAGGTCGTAGCGATCTCCATCCTTCTCTATCTGCAGCCACTTTTCTGCCATCTGTGCAGAGCCGAGAGCATGATAGTACTCTGCGTGCAGGTAGTTGGTGTTGTAGGTGGCGTTAATCTTTTGTACGTCCTTCTTAAAGTCTTCGTATGGTTTTACGGTGCCTTTGTCAGTGACCATGGACAGACCAATCTCGCGCATGGAGTGAAAGGTCTTGAAGCCAGAGAAGATGAAGGCATTCTCTTCGAGAGCGTACCTGAGTGTAGCAGGGCACTCCTCAGGCAGTGATGAAGAGATAGCCGTATTGAGAGAGCTGAAGGTCTCACGTATGACATTGCGGACAGCAGGATCAGTGATGAGAGAGTAGTCGAAGGAACCGTTGTTATATACTGCATCGGCGGCTTGGTCGAAGACTTCGCTGTTGAAGGATGGTGGATCATCACGCCGGGACGATGTCCCTGCGCACTGAACCTTACTACCAGATGCTGACGCATCAAGGTCTGCGAGTCCTTTTGCCATGCAACCGGGCAGCAGGGGATGCGACTTGTCTTCGTAGAAGGTGCGCAAAGCTTTGTGGAATGCCCCGTATTGTAACTGCAGAGACCTGGCAGAGGGGCTTAGTCGAAAAAAGAGTTAGGCTGTGTATTTGCCTGTCTTACTCCTGTAATGCCAACATTATACTTATCGATGAAATACTGGGGGTCGATTTCGTAGTATTGCAGGAGTACCCTTTCCATCTCACGTTGCTCAGATGGAGAGAATGATGCAGCATCATCCCACTCGAAGCGGAGACCATTGACAGGGAAGCCGTGGCGCTCCATGAAGGGCAGGAGATGATCATTGATGTTGTAACCGAGCATACGTTGGTCTGCCTGTACGATATTCTCGAATACGTCAAGATGGGTTTCAGACTGTGAGAGTGATGAGCCTGCATCGATGGTCATGGTTTGGTTGAGAATGCCTTTTGACAGTTCTGAATTACATCTATCCACACGTCTGTCATAGACGTTGTAAGCATCGCCACGTGAACTCTCCTTTATCTCAATGTCAGTGCCTTCAGGGAAGAGCCCCCAGAAGGCAGAGCCCATATTCTCCAGGGCAGACTCTATCTTTTGCCTTTCTTTGCTGTCGGTAGTTGTAGCCTTGGCTATACGCATCGGTGCGCCAAATATCTCTCCGAACATATCCCAGAAAGCGAGCATGTTC
This sequence comes from Candidatus Aphodosoma sp., assembly GCA_045600865.1. Classification (GTDB taxonomy): domain Bacteria; phylum Bacteroidota; class Bacteroidia; order Bacteroidales; family Paludibacteraceae; genus Aphodosoma. Next base: position 5,421 of record JAZRYS010000039.1, on the reverse strand, counting down.
TTCTTGCTGATACACTGAGGAGAACAGTAGAGAAGCAGTCCGAGGTCATAAGGTTTGCCTACCTCCAGGGACCATTCGGAGAAAACACCTTCGCGGTAGGGAATACCGTTATGCCAGTCATCACCTTGTGAACGAAGGATAACCCCGTGCTCCTGACATACATGTTTGCGTGGTACAAGCTCTACACCATCAAAGGAGAAACCGTCAGAGGTTTTCTTGATGTCTCCAAACTGTATGAGAGAGTGTCCCCAAAAACGCGAGTCCAGTGCATGGTTGCAGTAGTCTGCGAACCATTCACGTTTGAGGAGACCCGTTGCCTTTTCATCTTCTTTGCCATCCTTGCCCACAAGACGGAAATTAGAGCGCATGACCATACCTTTACGCTGTCCGATGCAACCTTGCAGGTGGAGGTCAACGAGATCATCCTGATAGATGTCGTAGAGGGTTCTGCGCTGTGGGTTGTCAATGTTGATGGCCATCTGCCATGCCTGTCTCCAGAGTGCGATATCCTTTTGTGTGAGAGCGTCCGTCTGCTGTATTAACTCTGCGGTAAGTCTGCGTCCTTCCTTGGAATTGACAAACTGTGCTATACGTCTGACGTCGTTCTCTGTGTAGAGGTTCTTTGCGGTGAGCCTTTGGGTGAGGTTTTTAAAGAAATTTAAATTCATATTTAATGAGCATTTAAGCGTTGTTAAATGAGGAAGTTCTGAGGCGGTGCCTCAGAACACTGGACATGCCCCTACCACTGGCAGCGTGTCGGCTTTTGGCTACCGAAGGCTACGGGGTTGTGAGTGTCTTGTTCATCTTCCGTGTCGTAGGTTGCGAAGTCAGGCATGGCTCTGGAGTTCTGTACGTCACGTAGCCATCTGACAGACTCTTCGTAGAGAGCATCCCTTCGTTCAATGCCCATGTTCTGAGGGAGTCGGTGTGCCATCAGCCATAGAGAAATGTTGACGGTACACTGTATGAGCATGGCACTGCGTTCGTTGCCTGTCTTGGCAAATTCCAGCTCCATGTCGTATCGAGCACGGCAGTAGGATTTAATCTGTTCGATGGCGGTGAGCTCTGCTTGCTCTGTAATATCATCGTTGTTCTGTATGGTTTCAAACTCGTAGTCGTCACATACAGCTTTGTAGTCTTCTTTGGTCAGGAACATTATTGTGGCTTTTTGTCGGGGCATTGAATGCCCCTTGGGTATAAACGGGAACCTCTTTTATAGCGTTGAAACGCTGGGAACGGTGGTGGTTATAGACACTCGAAGAGGGCAAGCTTACGAACGTTATCGGCGGTTATGCCTCTGCGCAGCCTCTTCTGCTTGATAAGTTGTCTTACCTGCTTCATGGAGATAGCCACTGGCTTTTTGTCCATTACTAAAACGAGATACTTGCAGTGAGTCTTCTTGCAAAGCTTCAGTGCCTTCTTCTTTGCTCTCTTCAGACGGTAGTCGAAGATGAGTGCCTTGATGAGTTTTTTGAAATTTACCATGCTATAATTCTAAGGGCTGAACAACCAGGAATAAGTCGGAATAACTATTAGTAAAGTGCTGATAATCAGTGTGCGTAAGATTTTAACACTTGGAGGTTGATATTTGGTGATGTCGGTATTTAAGGTTAATTTTGCAACGTATTTCTACCGCGGAGTATTTTCATGATGATGGTTATGAAACAAGTCCCAAAGATTCTTACTCAGTTGACAATAGTTGACGTGAGAGAACTATGGAGGACAAGTTCAAGACTAACCTTGAAAGAAATACTCAAATGTGTGACTTGGTGAAGTCAGTTGACAATGGTGATGATACGTAGACAAGGATTGACAAGTGTCTCATGCAAATTGATAAGCTCGCCTATCAATGTAACTTTGAAAAGTTGACAATAGGGAACGAATATGAATGTGAGTGGACTGAATATCGCAGGTTTCCAAACGTCATAATCTGATAGAGGTTATTACAAGAATGCAGAAACTTCCTTCCCTTAGTTGACAACCATTTACAACCATTTACCTATAGTTACACATGCGGTGGAATACATTTTTGAGGAATCGTTTAACCAAAAATGTATAGACATGGCAAAATTAAAGAAATGTGCCCATTGTGGCAAGATGTTCAAACCGGAAAAAGCGACACAGACGTACTGTTCGCTTGTATGTGCGGAAGCATCCATTGCCAGACAGAAGCAATGGAATGATGTGCTTACACCTGTGGCAAATGTCCTTGAACTGGAGTACCTGACATTCTCCAAGGCAGCAACACTGATGGGATGCTCCCGTCAGTATGTTTATAAACTCGTGGCGGAAGGTAAGCTTCCTGCGTCACGACTCAGCAACCGTATGTCCTTCATCAAGCGCGAAGACATAGAGAAGATGCTTCAAGGCAATCCGTATTATCGTGTGCTACCTGTCGGTATGAAGAGGAAGAAGAAGGAAGCAATCCCAAGCGAGGATATGGAGCAAATGCCTTCGTTTGATTATTCCAAGTACATCACCCTTGAAGATGCGATGGCAAAGTATAGCGTCAGCAACACTACTATATATAATAAGGTGAAGTCTGGCAATGTTCCTGTATGCCGTATCGCTGGCAAGACGTACTATGACAGAACAGTATTGGATGAGGCAATGAACCAAAACAAGCAATCACGTAGTTCGTCTTCATGTTCAACAACGTCTGCCCCTATTTCATCTCTTATTATCAAGGACGAAGATATTGAGTGGCTTATGGTCAATGATTGTACTAACCTGTACCACAAGACACCAGCAGCAATGAAGACCTTTGTATATCGCTATGAGGTTCCTGCACGTTGGATAGACGGCAAGCGATATTATTCCAAGAACCATCTTGATGCTTTACTGACCCAACGAAGCGAAGACAATAAGGAATACTACACCATCTCACAACTGTACAACATCTTCGGTATCAAGAAGGCTACGGCAACTACTTTCTGCCAGCAGCATGGCATAAGAATGCTGAAACAGAACAAACGAAACCTGTTTCTCAAAGAGGATGTTGACAAGCTGATGTCCAAGCGAGAGTGAAACAACCGCTAATAATGTCTCTGATTACAAATGAAAGTGTCGCATTTTTGGGAAACCGTGCGACATTTTTCAAAAAAACGCTAAAAAAGATGTATTAATACCGAAAGTTTGGCGTCATATTTGGCGTGAGGAGAAAATTTTACTACCTTTGCGCCCGCTTTGAAAATCAGAGCCATGGTCAGTTGCAGTCTTAACCCCTCATAACCGAGGACACCATGCCGCTGCCATGAAATATTAATTTATCAACATTCTCTAACAAATATGAAGGTAAAAGAGAAATGACTACAATTTGCAAGACTGTGACACTTCGCAGTCGCAAGATCAAGAACGGCACCCAGCTGTCGTTTTACCTGGACTATTATCCAGGTTACCGTGACGAAGAAACCATGAAAACCATCCGTCACGAGTCGCTTGGCATCTATATCTATGCCAAGCCGAAGAACCAGCGTGAGAGGGAGTACAACGAAACCATGACGGAGAAGGCAGAAGCCATCCGTTGCAAGCGCTTCGAGAGTATTGTCAACGAACGATTTGATTTCTTTGACAAGGAGAAGCAGAAGGGAGATTTCCTCGAGTACATCAGGAAGAAAGCCGCCAAGCGAGAGGATAACCGCTATGAGCAGGTACTGAAGCACTTTACAGACTTCTGTAAGGGCAAATGCACCTTTGGCGAGATCGACGTGGACCTCTGCCAACGATTCCGCGAACATCTTCTTACAACCAACTCCACCAAGTCAACGAAGCATCCAAAGCCACTGAGCCAGAATACAGCATCGCTGTATTGGTCATCATTCAGAGGCCTTCTGCACATAGCCTACAAGGAACATAAAATCACAGAGAATCCTAACGGTTTCCTTGAGAAGATAGAGAAACTGCCGACAGACAAGGAAAGCCTGTCGGTACAGGAAGTCTATACCCTTGCGGAATCAGAGTGTGAAGAACCAGTTCTAAAGATAGCGTTTCTGTTTGCATGTCTCACAGGACTTCGTAAGAGTGATATCAAACGACTCACATGGCGCATGTTCCAACAGTACGGTAACGGAGGCATCTTTGTGAAGATACGAATGCAGAAGACTGGTCAGTTCATCAACAACCCTATCAGCGAGGAGGCGCTTAACCTTATCGGCTACTACGATAACGCAGAAGGACGCAATCCCGATGATCTCGTGTTCCCTACATTGACAGAATCCATGACCAAGGAACCACTGAAGAAATGGATTGCTTCGGCAGGAATAACCAAGCATATCACCTTCCACTGCTCGCGCCATACCTTCGGCACACTTCAGGTGGAGGCTGGTACTGCCATCTATGTAGTACAGCGAATGCTCGGACACAAGAACGTCTCAACAACAGAGATCTATGCTCAGATGGGTGACTCGCAGAAACGTGCGAGTGTTGACAGGATATCATTGAAGCCAAAGACTCAACAACAACTAAGAATAGTCGGAGGCACGAACAACACAACAGCTGATAAGATAGATAATAACGATACTTTAATAAATTTCAACAACAAAAACACAAGTACAATGAATTACATTAAAAACAACAGCGAGCAGTTCACATTCCCTCACAATGATGGAGCTATGAACAAGTGATCAACCAGACTACCGGACTGTCATTCAATGACATTCCACAGGCAATGTCAGCCCTGCTTGAAAGGCAGGAGCGACTTGAAGAGATGATACTGGCTCTTCATCAGTATATATCCCAGTATTGTGTTGCAGACCATCACTATCCGATGTCCGTGGAAGAGACATCGAAGTACATAGGCATCCCTGTCTCCACCATCTATGAGATGCTGGAGCGCAGGGAATTGCCTGGCTGCAAGATGGGCAAGCGTTGGCAGATCTACCGTGATGATGTAGATAGGACACTTGAGGCACACCGATTGTCGCAAGTGCCACTAACGGCAGAGGAACTGAACACGCAGATACTCGCATCGAAGAGGCGCAAGCCGAAGAGTGCGGGAAAGTACGACCATCTTGTATCACCGCAACAGCAAGGAGGACGGTCTGTCCAACTGCAACCATTGAATGTCGGCAAAGGATTATCTCAACAATCAGGGATAACCCAATGCTGACGATGGAAGCAATTCTTTTTCCCTTTTCCTTTTTATCTTTTCATTAACTACCAACTATCAGTTTGGACACAGTACGTCGGCTTCAAAAGAGTTGGCGAGGGAGGTGCTATGCCTAAATGCAGCATACGTAACCATGACAATCCAATGCGATAGCTGGGACATGACAGATAGTATTAACAACGTGTGGAGGTGGGACATGACAGTCTCACTTCCCATCTTAAAACAAGTAAATTCATGGACTATACAAATATAAGATACAGCCTTACGCTGAACGATAAACAGATAGAGGCATTGTCTGATGGCAAATGCAAGAT
>JAZRYS010000038.1:0-1378 GCA_045600865.1 Candidatus Aphodosoma sp. | reverse complement strand
GTAATGATTAAAAAATAACTTCCTAAAGTTTCTCATGCCTATGAGCACTTAATAAGATAGTTCCACTTAGGCAGTGAGTCATCAAAAACGATTCTCCTGCTCTTTTCCGATTCGTAGGTTTCCATAATGGGTCTTTTCGTTTCATACGTTCTTTGATTTATTGTAGCGATAATAGAGAGTCCTTTCTTGGTGGTTGTACTTTCAGCTCTAACTTTGGCATCCTCAATGGTAAGTAGCGGAGCTCCGCTCCAACTCCTTGTGATTGGCCCGAAAACACAATGCTCTATGGGATTGTATTTCGAGCAGTATGGAGGATAATGCAGCATTATGATGTTGAGCCCCAGTCTGTAAGACAGCCTCATGAAAGATTGTTTGACGACATGATGTGAGCAGGCGTTTGAACCGCCCCCGTCACAAAGGATGCATATGGTATCGGTGTCGGGATACTGCCACTGCAGATGTTCCGTCCACACCCTTTCAATGTTGTCACAGACAAAGTCTGATGTATCGTGGCTCGTCCCCAAGGTGATATACGCTTTGTTGGCATTGACATCAAAGATGCCGTGTGGCACGATGGTTCCCCTTGAGAAGGTCTTGAAGTCATGGTCGTAGCTCTTTGGCGTTCCTCCTTTGGAGGATACCTTTCCCGCACGCTTGAAGTTGCCTATCATCTCCTTCTTTTTGGTGTCAATGCTGAGAACAGGAATGTCAGCAGATTCACATTCGCTCAACACGCTCTTTATCTTCTCGAACTGGGCATTGCGGTCTTTCACATCCTTCAACGTCAGGGACTTGGTGAAGCTTCTGTCCCTGAAACCTCTGACAGTTTTCATCTGCCTTACTGTATAGGGACTGACATTGACACCACGTTTCTTGAATAGGGCTACCATCTGTGATGTGGACACTGTCAGCCAGATGACATCAGGATCCTGAGGCAAACCGGCAGTATGTGCTTCTGCGATCTCATCAAAGACTGACAGGTACTCAGGGTGCTTTTCAAGTACAGGCTTCCTGCCTCCGCCCGCCTTCCTCACGCGATTCTTAGGAAAGGTATCATTGGACATGGATTTGAGCTCGCGGATGCCGCTGTAGATTGTGTCTATGCAGACTCCTGCAGCTTGCGCTACCAAGGACACGCCATGATAACCCAATGCACACGCTTTGCTAGCCAGGAACTGGCGTCTCTGGCGTTCGTCATAGCTTATCATGCATTGTCTCTCCATATCGCTAACCACTATATCTGTTGGGATTTTCGTAACTGACATAACCGACTGTTAATCAGTTATAAAGTTACGAGTTTCCCTTCAGATTTCAAAATATATTCAGTTGAATATCAATAAGTTAAATGTTAAATTATGCTACGCAAATGATCAAGAAT
>JAZRYS010000037.1:0-4457 GCA_045600865.1 Candidatus Aphodosoma sp. | reverse complement strand
TGCCAGCTTCTGATACATGGTGCCAAGAGGCAGACGTGTGTATTCGGCTGCTTCCTCTACACTCATGGGACGATGTGTGTTCTCTCTCTTCTGCTGAGTTGTTCCGTTCTGAAGGTTCAGCAGTGCCACCTTCATGCCCATTACTTCATCCCGAAGCTGGGCAACGACCTGTGGGAGGTCATTGAAAGTCAATAATTCATTCTTCATGAAAACACTGCGACTTGGAAAGAATCGCGGGACAAAGGAACGAAATGACGCACAAGTGGAGTTGTTTGCTCTCCGTCATTCCTGGATAATTGCTCTTCCACGCGGATATGCCCGAAAATTCATGGTTGTAGGGCGATAGATGTCAGTAAAAGAGGAATTTGTGAGCAATTGAGAACAATGAAGAATGGATTGGTTGAGGAAGACGTACAGACACAAAAAAGGCTCAGCCACGTCCGAAATGTTACTTTCAGAAGTGGCTGAGCCTATAATATATAATAATGTGGGATGTCTGGCTTACTCCTTCTCTTCGCCTAACTGTCCAGGTATATGGAAACCGAATTGTTTGGAATCAGGACGATCGAGGTGAATGTTCTCGTTCTCTGATGTGGCGGTAAGGTTCTGGAGACTGCTAATGTCCATAGGAACACCATTGTACTGACAGATGTCAGGGAACAACCTGAGAATGAAAACAGCGCAATTCTCACTGTTGTACGGTTTCCACTTGCCATAGCCCAAACGGGTGGCGATGTTCCAGATTAGGTGTCTTACATCAAACGAGTTCAGTGTCACCTTGAATTTGGTGAATGGGGTTGGCTCGTATTTAGGGTTCTCGATAAAGCCACGCAGTTCCTTCCATAGGTCATCCATGTACTTATCCTCGATGAACGGAGCCATGATAAAGCGGACATACTCTTCGATAGTAACAACTTTCTTCTGAGCATCTGCAGCTTGCATCTTCTCGTGATACTTGATTCCTGCCAGATAGGTGGCATTTGCATCGCATGGCTCTACTGTTGGGGCTTCCTCTTTTACTGATGCTGGTTCAGACTCATCGGTGGGAGTCTCTGTTGTATTACCTGAAGGAGTGGCTTCTGTCGATTTACTGTTTTCTACAGGATGCGACTCGGCATAGGCATTAGCCGCTGCACTGGCGATTGATGCGGAACTGCTGTCTGCAACGGCTTCTGCGATGTTGACATTGTTGTTGGTGATGTCATTGACAACATTGTTTACAACCTCAGTATTGACCTCGTTGATGATTTCGTGCTGATTGACGATGGTGTTCTGAACTACGATCTGAGGTTGCTGTGGTTCTGGGCGTGTTACCTCATGGCTCTGCACCTCTGCCAGTTGCTTCTTGCGAGCCTCTTCTGCGAGCTTCTCTGCCTTGATGCGCTCGCGTTCGCTCTTGGGCACCATGTTTTCTAACTGTGTGAATATCTGCCATACACATACGCATAAGGTGATGGCGACAGCAACTGTGATGGTAATAGCCAGGAACTCGCTCTGCATCCTCGCTTTCATTACCACATATGCGACAGTGGATATGATGATGCAGCCCATGCACACCAGTATCAATATCCAAAGATTTCCTTTCTTGTTGTTTTCCATAGACAATAATCAGATGAAATTTTGGCAATAAAAGAATACCATTGCCGATTATTCATTACTTTTTGGAGCTAACACTTTATCCACTTGCCACCAATAGAAGAATGCTTCTGGATTTGACTTCTTCAACTTGTTTAGCTTGTTTGTCAGTACTTCACCTATCACGGCATCCTTCCATTCATCTATTGGGGTAGATTCGAAGCGATGCACTTCTGTTACATGAGTCAGCATAATTGCAGCCGTGTAAGCGGCTTTAGCGGAGTCACGAATGGCAGGATCCAGATGGTATCGTTCACTAAGGATAAGTCCTCCTATTCGCTTAATCCCGCCTTGCAGCAGTTTGAACTCTTCTTCGTTCTCAAAGCCACGCAATGAGATGCATAGAGCGGTATTGATGGCATCTTTGAGTATGTCATCTGTGGTAGCACCTTTTATTTCTCGATAGCCAAGCTCTGTTTCTCCAAACTTGCGGAATGTGTCATGAGTTAATTTGAAATCCTTGCAAACGTCGAATAATGCAGCCACGTCAAACATCTGCTTAATAATTTCCAACGAACAATTCTTTTCTTTTTTGAAGAACTGAATACCTGAGGTGTGGGGAGCGAATGCTGTCAGTTTATCACCCAGAATATCTTCTGCTGAAGGAACATTTACCATAACATCCTCGCCCTCCGTTTTGAGAAAAGGACTGGAGATGGGCAGTTGCACGACCTTCTCATAATGGATTTCCTCGAACAGAACATCGAGAAGAATAGCCTCCTCTTCCTTATTGGTAACGTACGATACCTTGTAGAAACACTTGGCATGAGATTTCGGCACATTGTGCGACGATAGTCTTTCAACCAGTTTTATGTCCGTGAAACCATACTCTTCGCTATGATTCATGACATACTGTGATATGTCAGTACCAGGAGGGCATATAATGTCAATGTCAATAGAGAGACGCTTGCTGCTGCCAAGATGGAGCATACATGCGGTACCGCCCTTGAAGGTAAACGGACAGCCTGAAAGAGCAAGTGATTCTAATAGCGAAAAGGCGCGAATGGTCTTCTCAATCAATGTTTTATCTAATGATGGATGCAGTGTAGCAATACTGTTAATCCATTTGACAGAACGACTATCTGGATGTATCATATCAGTCTATTATTTCGTTTTGTTTTGCAGTGTCAAGTATGTTTTTTATTTGATCTTTACAGCCTCGTCTGGTGGCATAACGAAGAAGTTTAGTTTCGTTTATAGTGCAGACGTCTATAACGTTACGATAAAAACGGAGTGATTCATAATCTTGAAAGGGGATGAAATCTACATCAACAGCGACATCAACCATAAGCTTTTCTACAGTAAGTCTGTTAGAATCGTTTGCATAGGTAATCAATGGGGCTTCACTTATCAGTGGTCGCACCACGATAGTTGGCTTACCATATATATAATATGAGTAGTCATCGCTGGATGGATTAAGATATACTTGTCTATCAAGACCTGCATTTAGCAAGAATGAGAATACTGCTTCCGTAGCAACCCTTTCTACATCCACATAGATAACATCCATGTTTATCACATAGTGCGAAAAGCGTTTGAGGTCAGAACTGCTCCAGGTACAGAAGCGAATGAAGGGAAACTTGTTACGAATCTTTGATTCCAAATTCTGCATCTCATCGTCAAAGAGCGGAACAAATGGTTGGTGTCTTGTATCTGCAATAGCAAACACACCCCTCTTCACCTTTCGCAGGATTCCCGAGTCTGTAAGTGCGACAAGGCTTGAAGCAACAGTTGCAGAAGAAAATGCAAGATTGTTTTCCTTAAAGCTACATAGCATCTCACGACGAGAAAACTCTGGTCGTGTATGTGCGTATGCTATTATGTCTGCTTGTCCTATCATGTGTTCTAATGAAAATGATATTATTTCGGATGCAAAATTAATGAATATCTGGCAATAAATAGAGAATTTTGCCAAGAAATCATCAATTATTATGTATTTTTAAGAGAAATCCATCGTTTTGACTCCTTAACAATACAATAGCGAGCAGAACACAAGGGGTTCCCTTTTCGGAAACTCCTTGTTCTGCTTGTAAGCTACATATACGATTTTACTCCGTTCCCGTAGGCTTGACAACGCTGAGAGGTTGCACCTTTGGTTTCAGCGTGATGCGGTCAACGCTCTGTCGCTTGGTCTCGTCACTCATGTCGGCATAGATCTGAGTGGTCTCGACATTCTTGTGTCCGAGTATTCTTTGGATGACATAGATGCTTGTTCCGGCATCTGCCTGAAGTGAACCGAAGGTGTGGCGAGAACCATGGAAGGAGATATGCTTGGTTATACCAGCAGCCTTTATCCAGTTCTTCAGCGGTGCTTGGAACATGCTGTTTTTCAATCCAGGGAACACCTTGTCAGTAGGTTGGCGGTTCTCATCTTTGTCATAGAAGCCTATGAGTTCAAGTGCCTCCTCGCTGACTGGGTTGTTGACGAGCTGCTTGGTCTTCTGCATACGGACGGTGATGTACATGCCACCGTTGCCGTATGGCTGTATCTTCTTCCAGGTAAGTTCCATGACATCGCTCTTGCGGAGCCCTGTGAGACATGCGAACAAGAAGGCTTTCTTCAGTTCGGGTTCCTTACACTCCGTCTCAGCCAGTTTCACAAGTTCTGGCTGTGAGAGGTGTTCCTTCTCGGTCGGAATGGTATCTATCTTCTCCAGATAGCCGTTAGGATTCTCCTGTATCTTATGGTCACGATATGCGGTGTGAAGTACAGCGCGGAAGGTTGACCAGTAGCCAGCAATGGTGTTGATGTGCAGCTTCTGCTCCTTGTGGAGTGTCTGGGGTGTGATGAACAGGTGCTGCATGAATCTGTTGCAGAGCTC
>JAZRYS010000036.1:0-10263 GCA_045600865.1 Candidatus Aphodosoma sp. | reverse complement strand
TGGATTACGTTTGCCCAGCGCATACGGTGCTTCTGCTGTGCAGAGCTCTTGCGGTCGGTTGTTTCCGTGATTTTTTCAGATACCACGGTGCGGCCCTGACGGTTACGGAAGGTGAAATCACCTGCAGAGCCTTTCAATTTGCGGATAAGTCCTTGAAGAATTGCCATAAAAAATTAGATTTAAGGTTAATAATTAGTTTTTTTTCTCACGCAGAAAAGATTTCTTTATCTCACGCAGAACTCGCAGAACTCGCGGAAAAATTCCCATAAGTCTGCGTATTCTGCGTGAAACATAAAGCAGAGTTCTGCGTGAAACAGAACACGGATTCTGCGTGAAATCGAGGTTTGAGGGCTGCTCAGAGTAGAGAAATCCTCTGAAGATCCTTTTTTTCTCCTCTACTATTTCTCTACTATTTCTCTACTATTTCTCTACTAAATAGTAGAGGAGAAGCAAAGGCATAGCGAAGGATTAGCGAAGGATTAGCAGAGTCACGACTTTTTCGTCATGCAGCTCTGCCTGTTCTTGCTCTCGTCGCGGCAGCAACTGACGTGGATCCAACGTCTGTTGCCTTGCGACTCAAGAATCAATTGGTCGAACCTGCAATGCTGCTGAATGAAGAGGAACCACCTCTTGAGGGCTTCGCCCGACTGAGGAACTATGTCTGCCGCCTCACCGGTAAGGTGCTGACTGTTCCTCGCTCCGCCAACTAAGCTATTCAACTCACGGCATCTGTATCCTGACGAGATTACCACCGGCGTTCCCATCTGTTCACGCAGCGGTTCAAGGACCGTCTGGCAGAGGTGCTCGAGATTCTCTACCACGATGCGGTCTTCCGCCTTTGTCGTGTCCAGTGTGTTGTCAACGCCATTAGCGATGGCAGTTGCGGAACGAGTGAATTCGTCCAAGGAAAAATGTTCAGTAAGTTTCATAGCAGTTTTTGGTCTTTAGTCAGAGGACTGAGGAGCCCCCACTTTAGTATTTCCCATATTTTCGCCAGAACGGTAAAAAATTAAGTTAAATATTCTTAACGACATTCTATATGTTATTTTTCAACAAGTTACAAATGCACTTTTTTTAACAGTTTACAGCCAATGCTCGGCAATCTCAATATATCAATTATCTCAATTAAAATCCTGAGGTTACTTTTTTTGCTGACACATTATTATATATTATAATATATATTGTATATATTTATTACTTCGTAATAGGTGAAAAATAGATATAGAATTTCAATTGAGATAATTGAAATTAATGAGATATAAAAATACAACCAATTGTAAATAAATATATTACAAAAATCACAAAAAATATTGCTCAGAAAACCCTTGCCCAATTCAAAAATTATTCGTAACTTTGCAGTCGAATTGCGAAAGTCGGCTGCATTCGGCATAATCCAAATAAAATTTGGCTTCTGCTCTCATTTGCACGACCTTTGCAACCGATTTGCGAATTGTATAAAATATATACGGTGGACGAAAATAAGATACAAATATTTGATGGACAGAAAGTCCGTACTGCTTGGAATGAAGATGAGCAGAAATGGTATTTTTCTATAGTTGATGTGTGCTGGATATTGACAGACCAACCAGATTTAGAACATGCCCGCAACTATTGGAAAGTGCTGAAACACAGATTGGCATCTGAGGGTTTTCAGTCGGTTACAAATTGTAACCAACTGAAAATGGTCTCGCCAAAAGACGGAAAAAAATATAAGACAGATGTTGCAGATCAGCAACAGATTTTTCGTATTATCCAAAGTATTCCATCATCAAAGGCAGAGCCTTTCAAACAATGGATGGCTCATGTTGCAAGCAATCGCATGGACCAGATGCATGATCCAGAACTTGATTTCCAACAGGCATTCGAAGATTATCAGCGTCTTGGATATAGCGAACGTTGGGTAAATCAGCGTCTGCAATCTATAAAAGCACGAAAAGAATTGACCGATGAGTGGATGCGTTCTGGAGTAAAAGAAGGACAAGAATTTGCCATGCTAACCGACATAATAACAAAAGAATGGAGCGGTAAGACAACAAAACAGTATAAACAGTTCAAAGGATTGAAGAAGGAATCGCTTCGTGACAATATGACGACTTTGGAGTTGGCACTAAATATGTTGGCAGAAGCTACCACTGTTGAAATCTCACAGGCAGAAAATCCAGATGGATTTCAGGCAAGTGCCAAGGTGGCAAAAAAGGGGGGTCAGATAGCTGGCGAAACACGAGCCAAAATCGAAGCTCAGACTGGACGTTCCATTGTAACCAACAAAAAAGCATCAGATTATCTGCCATCTGCTGATAATTCGAACAAGGATGATTCGGAAATAGACAAAGCTTGAAAGCAAATATAACGATGAACCACAAAGACAACATATCACGAAACATGTCAACTTCACCAAAGTTAACTAAATTTAATGGGGGGGGGGGTATTTACACCTCCTCAACCATAAACATTTAATAAATAGCGCATTAGATAATATCCAAGGCGAAAGATTTCTGCATTCAGGCATCCTTCGCCTTGGCTTTTTCATGCTATTTGCAATAGTCGCTTTAACATCCTGCAGCAGCCCCGAAAACGTTCCTGTACAGAGACAGAAAGGCAGCGGCAATCTCTCCGGAATAGAGCTGGAGTTTGACACAACAGTATCAACCGACTCAATAAATCTGGATTAGTCATGGCAGCAAAAGAACGTGAAGAGCTGCACAAGACCATCTGGGCTATTGCAGACGACCTGAGAGGTAAAGTTGACGGATGGGATTTCAAGGCATACGTCCTTGGTATGCTCTTCTATCGCTATATCAGCGAGAATATAACAAAATACATAAACCGCTTGCAGCATGTCGCAGGGGAAGAGAATTTTGACTATGCAACGAAGATAACAGACGAGGAAGCAGAGGAGGCTCGCGAGATGATAGTAGCCGAGAAGGGTTTCTTCATCCTGCCAAGCCAGCTGTTCTGCCGTGTGGTGGAAAATGCCGAAAATGACGACAACCTGAACGAGACTCTGGCACAGGTGTTCCGTTCGATAGAAGCGAGTGCGCAGGGCACAGAGAGCGAGGACGACCTTCGTGGACTATTCTCCGATTTCATAGTTGACAGCGCAGCCTTGGGCAACTCGGTGATTGAGCGCAACAGGACTCTCGCCAAGGTGATGATGAAGATTGCCGCCATAAAGCTTGACGGCGACTACAACAACCGTCAGATTGACCCATTTGGCGATGCATACGAATATCTGATGAAGATGTATGCTGCAAATGCCGGCAAGAGCGGAGGAGAATATTTTACCCCTCAGGAGGTCAGCGAGGTGCTTGCACGTATTGCCTCGTTCGACAACGATGGATTGAAAGAGGTCTATGACCCTGCATGTGGTTCAGGTTCGCTCCTCCTTAAATTCAAGAAGATAGTTGACCCGGACAACAAGAAAGGACTGAGATATTACGGTCAGGAGGTGAACATCACCACCTACAACCTCTGCCGCATCAACATGTTCCTGCACGACATCAACTTCAGCAACTTCGACATACAGCTTGGCGACACGCTGCTCGACCCTAAGCATATCGACAAGCGTTTTGACGCCATAGTCAGCAACCCACCTTATTCGCTGAAATGGATAGGCAAGGAGAACCCACTGCTGATAAACAACGACCGCTATTCGCCAGCCGGGGTTCTTGCCCCACAGAGTGCTGCCGACCTTGCTTTCACCATGCACATGCTCTACCACCTGAAAGAGACAGGCACATGCGCGATAGTCGAGTTCCCTGGCGTGCTCTACCGTGGAGGGGCTGAGAAGACCATCCGACAGTATCTTGTCGAGAACAACTATGTTGACACGGTCATACAGTTGCCTTCAAACCTCTTCTTTGGCGTGGGCATTGCAACATGCATCATCGTGTTGCGCAAGAGCCGCAAGAAGGACAACAACGTGCTGTTCGTTGATGCCTCTCGTGAGTTCAGGAAGTCGGGCAACAAGAACATCCTGACAGAGCAGAATCAAAACAACATAGTGAACGCCTACTGCGAGCGCAAGGAGGTGCAGTATTTCACTAAATTGGTCACAATCTCCGACATCCTCGCCAACGAAAGCAACCTCTCCGTCTCATCCTACGTCGAGCAGGAGGACACCCGTGAGAAGATTGACATAGAGGCAGTAAATGCAGAGGTTCGTGCTTTGAGGGAGAAATATGATTGCCTTTATAGTGATATTGAAAAGATTATAAAGGAGATGGAGGGAAAGTAATATGGTGAGATGGGTGAAATTAGGAGAAGTTTGCACTTTTAAAAGAGGACAAACAATAACAGCAAAACAGGCAGTTAAAGGAAATGTACCTGTTGTTGCTGGTGGTCAAAAGCCTTCATATTTTCATAATCAATCAAATAGGAAAGCTGAATGTATTACAGTTGCTGGTTCAGGAGCTTACGCTGGTTTTGTATCATATTGGACTATCCCTATATGGGTTTCTGATGCATTTACTATAGAAACTGATGAATCTTTAAATACAAAATATTTATTTTATTTCTTGAAGTTAAACCAACAACGTATATTTGACACCCAAAAAGGAGCTGGAGTTCCACATGTTCATGGTAAAGATATAGATAATTTTGAAATCCCCCTACCATCACTTTCCGAACAGCAGCGCATAGTAGATATATTAGACAAATTTGAAGGGATGGTGGAGAATGTGGAGAAAGAATTACTTCTACGCCAAAAACAGTATGAGTTTTATCGGGAGAAGATGATAGCAGAGGTTTCTTCAATTGGTATTGTAAAAACATTAGGCGAAATAGGAACTTTCATAAGAGGTAATGGTTTACAAAAAAGCGATTTCGTTGATAAAGGAAGACCATGTATTCATTATGGTCAAATACATACTTATTATGGCTTATATACAAATGAAACAATTTCATACTGTAAGAATGAGTTGTGGAAAAAACTCAAACATGCACGAAAAGGTGATTTATTGATTGCGACCACAAGCGAAGATGTTGAGGCATGTTGTAAGGCAACAGCATGGATGGGTGAAGAAGAAGTTGCATATAGTGGTGATTCTATTTGTTTCTCTCATAACCAAAATCCAATATATGTCGCTCATTTGTTCAAAACAGAGAGTTTTGCGGAACAGAAAAAGCCTGCGGCAACAGGGGCAAAAGTTGTGAGGGTGTCAGGAGACGCAATGAGTAAGTTTAAGTTTCCTTTTCCTTCGCCAGATAAGCAGCAAGAAATAGTCGCCAAACTCGATAAATTCGAGGAGATGATATCAACCTTGAAAAGGGAGTTGGAATTGCGTAAAAAGCAATACGAATATTACCGTGAGAAACTATTGACATTTGAATGATATGTCCGAAGAACTGAAAATAGTAGTAGAACAAGACGAGGCTACTGTGGTTGCACGATACAACCACCGTGAGCGTGACAACAGCGGCTATCAGAGCGAGGCTCAATTAGAGAAAACTCTGATTGAGCAGCTGTGCCGTCAGGGCTACGGCTATCCCGAGATTCATTCGGAAGAGGAGCTTATCGACAACCTGAAAGCGCAACTCGAACTGCTGAACAACATAAAATTCAGCAACGCAGAGTGGAAGAGACTCTTTGAAGGCGACATAGCCAACGAGTCTCGCACAATCGAGGAGAAGACAGAGATAATACAGAAAGAGCATATCCGCTCGCTGCTGATGGACGACGGCACATCGAAGAACATTTACCTCATAGACAAACGCAACATCCACAACAACCGCCTGCAGGTGATAAACCAGTATGTGCCGACAGGCGGGACATACAAGAACCGCTATGACGTGACAATACTGGTGAACGGTCTGCCGCTTGTCCACATTGAGCTGAAACGCCGTGGCGTGAGCATCAAGGAGGCTTTCAACCAGATAGGCCGCTATCAGAAGGAGAGTTTCTGGGCAGGCAATGCCCTGTATGATTATGCACAGATCTTCATCATCAGCAACGGCACACAGACCAAATACTACAGCAACACTACCCGCTTTGCCAAGATTAACGAAGAGCGGAAAGCCAAACAGATCAGGGTGAAGAGCGAGTCGAACAGTTTCGAGTTCACATCCTATTGGAGTGACCAAGACAATAACGTCATCACTGAACTTGAGGATTTCGCCGAGACATTCCTTGCCAAACGCACACTGCTGAACATACTGACCAGATATTGCGTCTTCACGGCAGACAAAGTACTGCTCGCCATGCGCCCTTACCAGATAGCAGCAACCGAGAAGATTCTGCTGCGCATAAGGACAGCACTGCTGAACCGTTGGCAGGGCACGACAAAGGCTGGCGGATATATATGGCACACCACAGGTTCGGGCAAGACACTGACATCATTCAAGACCGCTCAGTTGGCTACAGAACTTGAAGGTATCGAAAAAGTGCTCTTTGTCGTTGACCGTCAGGATTTGGACTACCAGACGATGAACGAGTATGACAACTTCGAGCCTGGCTGCGCCAACGGCAACTCCAACAGCAACATACTCCGTCGTCAGCTGAACGACCCTGAGAGCAAGATAATAATCACCACCATACAGAAACTGACCAACGTGCTGAAGAGCAAGGAGGAGATAAGTGTGCTCGACCGTAACATCGTGCTTATCTTTGACGAATGCCATCGCAGTCAGTTTGGCGACATGCACAAGCTTATCGTAAAGCGATTCAAGAAATATCTGATGTTCGGCTTTACGGGCACGCCTATCTTTGCACGCAACGCCAACGTGCGCACAGACGGCGACATGAAGACAACGGCAGAGGTGTTTGGCGGTGAACCGGACAATCAAGGCAACAACACACGTGCCCTGCACACATACACAATAGTAAATGCCATTCAAGACCACAACGTACTGAAATTCAAGGTTGACTACATAAACACCATCAAGGCGAAGAAGAACATTGAGAATGAAGACGTGTGGGGGATAGAGACCGAGAAAGCCCTGATGGCAGACGAGAGGATTGAGCATGTGTCAGCACGAATACTGAAAGACTTTGACCTGAAGACCAAGCGCACGGAGAGTTACCTGCTCAGCCGTCTGACCAACGTGCGTGAGATGGTGCGCCGTGGACGTAATGCAGAAGAGAAGAAGAGCCGTGTCAACGTAAGAGGTTTCAACGCAATGCTCGCCTGCGACAGCGTGAAGATGGCAATAAAGTATTACCTTGAACTGAAACGTCAGATTGAAGAGAGAGATTTAGACTACAAGATAGCCACTATATATACCTTCAAGCCTAACGAGGCAGAAGACGAGAACGGTTTCATCAGCGAGGATCCAGAGGCATTCGACCGGATGGACGCTACATCAAAAGAGGTGCTGGAACTTGCCATGGCTGACTACAACCGTATGTTCAGTACATCATATTCGCTGAAATCGAGCGATGGTTTCAGAAACTACTACAAAGACGTGTCGCTCCGCATGAAGAACCGTGAGATAGACCTGCTGATAGTGATGGGAATGTTCCTGACAGGTTTCGATGCAAAATGCCTGAACACACTCTTTGTGGATAAACCACTGAAGATGCACGGACTGCTGCAGGCATTCAGCCGCACTAATCGAATACTCAATGCCGTGAAGGACTGCGGCAACATAGTATGCTTCCGCAACCTGACAAAGCGCACTGACGACTGTCTTGAGCTCTTCGGCGACAAGGACGCTGGCGGCATAATCAAGATGCGCACATGGAAGGATTACTACTTCGGCTATGACGAGAAGGGAAAACACTGTGAAGGCTATGTAGAGATAGCGACAGAACTGAAAGAGCGTTTTCCTGTAGGCAGCCTCGGTCAGATAACAGACATTGAGGAGAAGAAAGAGTTCGTGCGCATGTATGGTAACTACCTGAGAGCTTTCAACCTGCTGACTGCTTTTGATGAATTTAACAGCGAAGATATTGACGAACTGAACAAGGTCCGCATAATCAAGGTTGGCGAGAAGCAGGACTACACCTCGTGGTACTACGACATATACGAAGAGGTGAAACGCGAGAAGGAGAGAGGGGAGAAGGTTGACATAGAGGATGACCTGGAGTTTGAGATAGAGCTGGTACGTCAGGTGCAGATAGACATAACCTACATTCTGCTGCTCGTGCAGAAATACCACGACAGCAACTGCAAGGACAAAGAGATACTGATAGAGATTGAAAAAGGCGTGGCAGCAAGTCCCGACATGCGAAACAAGAAGGAACTGATAGAGCAGTTCGTGAGAAGCCTGACAGCAGAGAAGGGAAAAGATGTGTTCGAGGAGTGGCAGAAATATGTGGAGGAACAGAAAGAACGTGAACTGAACGAAATAATAACCAAAGAGAGACTTAAGCCGGAAGAGACAAAAGCCTTCATGGAAAATGCCTTCAAGAGCGAGATGATAGCCGAGACAGGCACGGAGATTGTGAAGCTGCTGCCGCCTATGCC
Organism: Candidatus Aphodosoma sp.; assembly: GCA_045600865.1. Classification (GTDB taxonomy): domain Bacteria; phylum Bacteroidota; class Bacteroidia; order Bacteroidales; family Paludibacteraceae; genus Aphodosoma. Next base: position 1,858 of record JAZRYS010000036.1, on the reverse strand, counting down.
TCTGTTCGGCAAAGGAGGGGCAGCCAAGAGGGCAGCCACGAAGAAAAGAGTGATTGAGCTGCTGAAAGAGTTTTTAGAAAGATATTTGAATATATAGTCCTGCAATACAGGATAAAGACATAGTGACATAAGCGTTAATAGGCGCGTATCTCCAGTAAGCAAAATCCGCAAAATAAAGTTTCAGGGAGATATACGACTCAGAAGTCCATATACCTCAGTGTATGAGTGGACGGTAAGGGTCTGTATAAAACTGAAATGGGTTCTTTGCGGATATCCTGCTTACTTTTTTTACGTCCTTGCCGGACGCTCGTGCACTGTTTTAATAAAAACAATAACACTCTACGATGAGCAAACGAAACTCAAAATATGAGCAGAAATTAAAGATGCTTCAGGCGGACATTTCGCCACTTGAAGGCTTGTCTGGTCTTAACATCAGGTTGCGAAAGTTCGGCAGGTGTTTGAACGTAGTTGAACTGAACGAAGTCTTCAATAAGCTGAAAGAAAGTTTGCAGAAAGATGAAATTGATATGGATGTATGCTTGGACTATGAGGAGTGGTGTGATGATAGCAAGTGGGATTTCAAACGAGAAACCATAAGCAGCGACAGCGATAATGTTTATGACGTGAAAACGCTTGTCAACCGAATGCAGGACTATAAACCAGACGAAAACTGCAAAATATGTAATCCAGACAACAGGGATAAAATACAGACTGGTCTGAGTGCCATATCATCAAAAATATTCTTGACAGAAGAAGAATTGGACGAGATATTTAGCAATGGCATAACAAAACTCACAGAAACACTAAAGGATATTCATGAGACGACCCTATATAAAACTTGGACAACAGAAGCATACATCAACCTTTCACAAAAATATAGAAAAGAATCAGAAAGGAAATTGGGTTTTCTGAATCGCCTCAAACATGATTTCCAAGATTGGAAAAACCATCAACTTGACATTGAATTAGAAAACCTTATTGACTATAGAGGCAGTCTGATAGTCCGTTTGCTCAAATGCGAATTTTGCGCCTGCTGCGACAAGGATTTCAAGATCAAAGATACGGACAGAGATAAGTACCGGGAGGAAACAGAACATTGCAGTGTATTGAGAAACATAGATGACCAACTGCTGAAACGATATGCCTATCTCCGAAGGATTTTCACATTTGACAGCAAACTGTACAGAATGGTGAACGAAGAGAAACTGGGAAAGCACATTTATATGAACCGCATGAACCTGACAGATGATGAAATTTATGAGTTTTACCAGCTGATAAATATTATCAGTATGATGCAGAAGGAGATGGTTTTTGATGAAGCACGGCCAAAAGATGACGATCTGGAGAATCTTGTGTGGTATAATCTCCGTCAAGCTGGCATTGTCGATTACCAAAATCAGCCTATCCGACTTTCACTCGAAGAGAAAGGCATTCTGGCAAGGGAGATAGCCAATGCGTTGCATATCAACAATGTGTGGTCATACAGCGCAAAAAAATGGAACGAAGACAAAGAGTCGCTAAGAAAAGCATACGAGCGGAAGGCTGGTAATGGTGGAGGAGGTGATATGATGGCTAAATTTAGGAAAGCCATAGGGTTAACTTAGTCCGCGGAATAAATAGGAACTAAGCAGGAACTATTCGGAATAAACATAACGGATAAAAGTCCGTACCTTTGCACTCGCTTTTCGGGAATATCCCGAGGAGCGAGTCTTTTATTTTTACTCAAGTTTCGCAAGTTACAATAAGCTCTGTAAGAGCGAAATAGTATAGCACAGGGCGTGAGCCCTGTGTAAAAATGGTCAATGCGTTAATAGAGTGCCGTAGGTACGACAGAATTAAATAACACATACGGTGAAAA
>JAZRYS010000035.1:0-24287 GCA_045600865.1 Candidatus Aphodosoma sp. | reverse complement strand
ATGTAAACAAAAACAGGACGAAGTCAAGTAATTTAGGAAGATGACAACAAATTTAGGAAAAATGTCAACGGTTACAGAAAATCGTCAAGAAAAACAGTTTTTTTATCCAAAATCCGTCAACTTTTTTCAGGAAAAGACAGTGTTATGCTCGTTTTTTAATTGTAACCATTTTGACCTATTTTTGCTTGTAAATCTGTGATTTATAAATTGTTATGATGGTTACAATTGATGAAATAATTGTAACCAATTGTAACCATCATAAATTGCTGCTGAGATACAAATATTTGTAAATCAATACTGTAACTATTGATTTTGGTTTCAAGAAATTGGTTACAATTAATCTGCTTAATTGTAACCTGTATAAGGGTTTCGTTGACAAGTGTTTAAGTGTAAAAGGGTTACAATTGGTTACAATTAATTGGCTAATTGTAACCGATATAAACATCAGTATGACAGAAACTTAAATGTTGATTTTGGATAAAAAGGTTACAATTAAAAAATTTGCATTGCACATCAAGAATCGTGTTTCAAAGAATGCTTGCGTTTTATTTTCGGTTAATTACTCCGTATCATTTCAATAAGCATATCTATGTCTTCCGGATGGGTTGACCAGTCGGTGGTTATCCGCCATGTGTTCTCTGGCCATGGGTCGAGGATGAAATGCTCTTTTAGGCGTGCAAGCAGTGGACTGTCGGGCGGAAGGACGGGGAATATCTGGTTGGTGGGCGAGTCGATATATAGCGGCACTCCGGCATCAAGCAATGCCTGACGTATGCGACGAGCTTCCGAGATAGCGTGTGCGGCATATCTATCCATCACAGGCAGCAGGGCAAGGAACTGTGCGCCAAGCAGGAAACCTTTGGCAAGCAGTGCTCCTCGCTGTTTCATTATATAGCGGAAATCAGACTTCAGACGCTCATTCGTGATGACGAGTGCTTCTCCGAAGAGTGCACCGCATTTCGTGCCACCTATATAGAAGGCATCGCATAGGCGGGCAATATCTGGCAATGTGAGGCTGTTTTCGGGTGATGCAAGACCGTATGCCAGCCTTGCACCATCCATATAGAGTGGCAGACCATTGCTGCGGCAAGCCTCTGATATCTCAGAAAGCTCATCCAACGAATAGATTGTGCCAAGTTCCGTAGGGTTGGATATGTAAACCATCCCTGGCTTGACCACATGCTCGAAGTTTGGGTCGTTGCGATGTCCCTCGGCAACCTGTCTGACATTCTCAGCACTCAGTTTCCCGTTGTCTGAACGGATGGCAAGCACCTTATGACCAAGTGATTCTATGGCTCCTGTCTCGTGGACGTTGATATGGCCTGTGTTGGCACACACCACTCCCTCGTGAGGTCTTAAAACCGATGATATGAAGGTCATGTTGGTCTGTGTGCCGCCAACGAGGAAATGGACATCTGCCTCTGGAGCATTGCACATATCACGGATTATCTCGCGTGCCTCTGCACAGAGTTCATCCTCCGAATAGCTTGAATACTGGCCGTCTGCCCAACTCAGTGCATCAAGCACCTCTTTGCAGGCAGACCTTGTATAGTCGCAAGTCAGATTTATCATTTCGTTATCATTCTTACAAATTCGCCAATAATAAGAACTAAACTGGTGATTCCTATTATCTTAATCCAGTCAATGAAACAGAGTGGCACAACGTTGAACATTCCTCCACCAAAAGTGACTATCAGTATCTGGCCGATGATTATCACTGCTGCAATGGCAAGGAATCCTTTGCACTTCGAGATACCATGGAAGGCAATATGTCCACTCATGAAGGCCTTGGCATTGAACATGTTCCAGAACTGGAGCATTACGAACATTGTGAAAAACTCGCTCAGTTCGTAGTCGCTCATTTCACCATCTGTGCTGGAGAACCAGACGAGCATGGCAATCAGAATGAAGAAGAACAATCCTCCAACGCCAAAGATGCGTTTTGACATCTTAGTGGATATTATTGAAGAGTCAACCTTGCGAGGTTTCTCTTTCATTACGTCATAACTTGGTGGAAGAGAGGCAAGAGCAAGTGCGGCAAAAGTATCCATGATAAGGTTGACCCAAAGCATCTGGGTGACCGTCAGAGGTGACTCTGCACCTATGAAAGCACCAACCACAACAACGAGACATGCAACAACGTTGATGGTCATCTGGAAGGTGATGAAACGCTGGATGTTCTTGTAAAGCGAACGTCCCCACATGACGGCATTGCCGATAGACGCAAATGAGTTGTCGAGAATTGTCATGTCGCTTGCCTCACGTGCGACTGCTGTACCATCACCCATCGAAAGACCGACATCTGCAGCATTGAGTGCTGGGGCATCGTTCGTGCCATCACCAGTCACGGCAACTACTTCTCCGCTCTGTTTAAGCAGTTTGACAAGTCTCTGTTTGTCGTTAGGACGTGCTCGCGACAATATCTTGAGTTTAGGCAGACGTTTGAGCACATCTGCGTCAGAAAGTGCTGCAAACTCATTACCTGTCATCACCGCATCTTCGCCATCTTCAGGACTTATCACCCCACACTGACGGCCAATCTCGCGTGCAGTGCCTACAACATCGCCAGTGACGATTATCACTTTTATGCCAGCCTCTTGACAGCGTGCCATCGCTCCAGGAACGTCATCTCGTACAGGGTCTGATATACCCATGACACCAAGCATGTTAAGGCTACTTGCCTTGATGCGGCCATCTTCGAATGCTGTCTCACGTTCGTCAAGCACCTTGTAGGCAAGGGCAAGTGTGCGCATGGCCTTGTTCTGCATGGCATAAAGAGAATCGAAGATTTCGTTACGCTCATCTTCCGACAGGTCACACATTGTCAGTACGTATTCTGGTGCGCCTTTGACATAAAGTACACGTCGGCCATCATACGAAGAACGGACGACTGTTGCCATATATTTCAGTTCTGTGTTGAATGGCAGACGGTCAAGCATTTCGTTCTGCTGACGGAGGTCGAGATAATTCACTCCCTGTTTATGCAGATAGAGGAGCAGTGCGCCCTCAGTTGGGTTTCCTATGGTCTTTGGCTCTTTGCCGCTGAGGTCAAGGTTGGCAGTGCTGTTGCATGCAATGGCTTCGTTGATACGAGCTTCGGCACCTTGTGTGAGTTGCCATTCTGAAACCTCCATGCGGTTCTTGGTGAGAGTTCCTGTCTTGTCTGTGCAGATTACCGTGGTAGCACCCATTGTTTCGCAGGCGTGCATCGTGCGAGGAAGGGTATTCTCCTTCATCAGTTTCTTCATCGAGAAGGCCAACGAGAGGTTAATGCTCATAGGAAGACCTTCTGGAACTGCCACAACTATCAGAGTGACAGCAATCATGAGTGTGTCGAGAACGTACTTGATAGATGTGAGCCAGTCTGCCGACTGACCATAAATCACGAAGAAATTGAAGAGACGTCCGACAATGATGAGTATTGCAAGTCCGTATGAAATTTTTGTTATAAGGGCTGCAAGTCCGTCAAGTTTCTTGCTCAGAGGTGTTGCGTCACCTTCCTGCACCTGTGCGGCAGTGAAGACTTTTCCTGCCTCTGTTGCATCACCAACGGCAAATACACGTGCAGTGCAGTAGCCTTCTATAATAGTGCAGCCTTTCATTATATGGTTGACTGGGTATGTAGTCTCTGATGAATTGATTTCTGCGTCTGTTTCAACGCTCTTGTGACACTGCAACTCGCCGGTAAGCGTCGATTCGTTGACTGTAAGGTTGAAAGCATCAAGCAATGAACAATCAGCGGGAATCTCTTCGCCAGTATCGAGAATCACGACATCACCTACGACAATGTTTCTGCGTTCAACCTGTGTCACATTGCCATTGCGGATGACTTTGACAAGGATGTCGTCGTTAGTCTCGTTGAGCGACTGGAAGGTCTTTTCGTTCTTGAGCTCAAGAATGAAGCCTACGAGCGTCGCCAGAATTATTGCAAAGAATATGCCGGCTGGCTCAAGAAAGACAGAACCGGTAGCCTCCGTACAGAAAAACTGATAGACAGAAATTGCTATGGAAAGCAACAATGCTACAAGCAGGATGCGAATGATAGGGTCGGCAAAACACCCTAAGAAACGGATAATGAGTGACTCTTTCTTTGGTGGAGTCATCACGTTAGAACCGAATTTCTGGCGGCTCTGTTCAACTTCTTGATTTGTAAGTCCTGTGAAATTCATAACACAAATATTGCGGATGTGCAAAGCACTCCTTCTGAATTATATATTCTAAAAAATGGATTCTTGGATTTCGTAAAAGTAATCTTCACCTTCTCATTGAAACGAAGTTCGTGAGAATAGGAGATTTGCCACTGACGGGGGTGAAGTCCCATTATGTCGCCATACGCATTGAGCATCATCTGAGGGTAACGTGCAGAATTGCAATGGCCATTCTGGTCAATGTCGGCATATTGAATTGTATATTCCTTTTCGATGACTTCTGCAGACTTGTCGGGACGTGTGTCTATCTTGAGGTCAAGGATTTCTCCGTCAAGATGTTCCATGAATACTGGCTGGTCGAAGATGTTCACGTTCTGGCGGGTATTAAGGTCTATTATTGCCCAGGCGGTCTTGCTTGTCGCAATTAGCTTTCTAGAAGAGCTAGATAATATAGAAGAGCTAGAATCTCTTGAGACTCTATAGACTCTGAAATTTCTCATTGAGAATCCCATGCGATAAGACTCTACCCAGGTTTCTATCTCGATATCGTCTTTCAAGGCTGGCCATTCAATGACGTCAAGCTGAAAGCGGGCAAGCACCCACGACTTGTTCTGGCGGTTGAGGTCAGGAATGCCAAAACCGTCATCGTCTGCCGCGCGACAGGCTGAGTTGAGGATTATCTCCTCAAGTATATGCGGTTTCATTATAAGTTTCATTCCAACGTCAGCATAATGAACGTGGAAGAAATAGCTTCGTTTCATAGTTCAGTCAGTTTGGATGCGTTCTCCGCCATCGACAAGGCGTCAAGCAATGGCTGTATGTTGCCGTTCATGAAATCGGCAAGGTTATGTGCCGTGTACCCAATGCGATGGTCGGTTATTCGTGCCTGCGGAAAATTATATGTGCGAATCTTTGCACTTCGGTCGCCTGTCGAGACCATAGACTTGCGCTTGCTGGCTATTGCTTCGTTATGTTCCTGCAATGCCATGTCATAAAGTTTGTTGCGGAGCATCTGCAAAGCCAGTTCTCGGTTTTCGGTCTGTTTTCGGGTAATCTGACATTGTATCATAATGCCAGTTGGCTTATGATATAGCTGCACTTTTGTCTCGACCTTGTTTACATTCTGTCCTCCTGCACCAGAAGAACGTGCTGTCTGCCACTCCAAATCAGCCGGATTTATCTGCACGTCAACCTCGTCAGCCTCTGGAAGTACTGCCACTGTGGCGGCTGACGTGTGAATACGTCCCTGAGTCTCAGTCACGGGAATGCGCTGTACACGATGAACGCCTGACTCATATTTCAGTATTCCGTAAGCCCCTTCAGTAGATGATGATACATTGAATATTATCTCCTTGAAACCTCCGACAGTACCTTCGGTAAATGATACAACCTCTGTCTGCAAACCTCGTATCTCGCAATATTTTATGTACATACGGTAGAGGTCACCTGCAAAAAGGGAAGCCTCGTCACCTCCTGTGCCACCTCGTATCTCGACAGTGCAGTTCTTGCTGTCTTCTGGGTCGGCAGGAATCAGCAGAGTGCGGAGTTTCTGCTCGATATCAGGCAACTGTGGCTCAAGAGACTCAAGTTCCTCACGTGCCATCTCCTTCAAATCAGCATCTGTCTCGTTATGAAGCATGTCGCGTGCGCCCTGAATGTCGTCAACCATCTTCAGATAGCAGTTTTTGGCTGCAATAATCTTCTCAAGGTTTGAATACTCCTTGTTCAACGACGTGAACCTCTTCTGATCCGCTATGATGTCAGGGTCAGTAATGAGAGTCTTCACCTCCTCAAATCTCGAAGTAAGTGCCTCTAACTGGTTTATAAGTTTATCTGATAGCATATTTTAGTATATCCATTTCACATTATCCACCCACATTGCATTGCCCGGATGTCCGTAATATACAGGATAGCAACCGGCAGTAATCATCAATATAACGTGTGTTGGTTGCTCGTCGGCATCAGCCCAGCCAACTTCTGTAACCTTGACCATCTTGCCTTTGCTGTTCATTGCCTTGAACTGCCCACCGTCAGGATAAAGACCCATCCATTTCTTGAACCATGGTTCATGGCTGATGTCGCCATAATTGATATAGAGTTTGTAACCATTTACCCATTCAGACTGCGTCTTGCTGAAACGATGACGCACTGTACCAATGCGTTTTGCGTAGATGTTGCCTTTCTCGTCCTCCCATCGTTTCTGCAGATAGACATAGACCTCTGGTTCGTCATGTCCTTCGAAAGTCGATTTCTTGCTCAACCCTGTTGCCTTGATGCAAGTGCGCTCAGGACTGACTCTGCATTTATAATCGAACATTACACCTTTTGGACGCTTGGTGAAGGGAATCCCTACATCTATTGCAGCGTAAGGGTCGCTTGTTGATGTGACAGGCTCTACAACCTGTCCTAAAAACAGTGTGCCTTGTATCAGCACCTCGACATCTATAACTCCCATGACCTTAATCTGGTCCAGACGAGTATCGAGACGTGCGCATGTGCCGTTGCCTCGTTTCTCTGGTTGAGTGGTGCATGAACCTTTCTCTATGCCCGCCATCTTTGCGTAAGCATTTGAAATAGCCCAAGGAGTGACACTGAAGTCAAAGGCTGCATTCTCGTTGATTGTATCTTTAGGGCCAAGCACATAGAGAGTCTTTGTCTGCCCGCCAAGGAGTTTTGATTCCTTGATGTATCGTACCGTCCAATGTTCCATGTCACCGTATTTTATTGGAACATATCTTTCTTTTTGCTGTGCCATGACCGCTGTCAATGGCAAAAGCAAAAACAATAAAAACAGTTTTTTCATCAGTTGTATTCCTTTTTGTCAAATGGTTTCTTGCTGTCGCCTTCCCAGCCTTGCAGAAGGCTTTCGTCATGGCGGTATGGCTCCTCGTCAGGATGAAGCGTGTTCCATACCTGCGCTATGAAAGGATTGCCTTTTGCAATCTCTGTGTAATTCCAAGGTGCTGGCAGACATTCAGGACACCAATGGCCACCCTGAAGAATTAGAACCGGCGAAGCCTTGAACCTATGTCCAAATTGGCATTCCCACTCAAGAGGCGTGCGGAAATCGCCTTTCACCATTGTCTCGCTCAGGCACTTTCCTCCACGGAAAGCAGCAGCCTGACGCATATCTTCGATGGTCCACTCCTCGCGAGGCTTGCTCTCGTCATAGCCATGGTCAAGATGGACAGGAGTCTCGGAAGGGTGGGAAAGATCCTGCTCTTTCCAAGGCTTGATTGCTGCCCAAGCCTCTTTCGACCCATAATAAGCCCTGATTCTATCCTCATCGTTATTCTTTATCCAATACTGGGTGCCCCATTTCTTCTTGTTGGCCAATGGTTTCAGCACCATCTTGAACACGAAAGGAGGGCAGAGCGCAGCAAGCTGGTAGAACCAAGGAATCTGGCAACTCATCTGCTTGAAATACTCTTTCACAGGAGTGTTCGCACGGAAATGCAGGTAATCTTCGAGAACTTGCGAGTCCTCGTACCACTGTCCATGGAAATTGCGGAGCACGAACCACTCAGGGTTGAAACATTTCTCGGGTGCTGGCGCATGGATTGCTCCTAAAAGCAGCTTCTCAAACTCATAATTCGAGAGGCGGTATTCTGCTCCCGAACCTATGTTGTAGAAGCGGCACCAGAACTCGTCAGGAACGTTGTCCTCGCAAAGATTGGCCATGCAACGTGCAGAATCCTCGACAGTTGCCCATTCCAGCACACCACGCAGAGGTACATGGAACATTATAGGGTCAAAGTTTTTCAATATGCCAGGGTAGAGAATGCCCGACTGACGAAGGGCAACCCAGTTCTTTATTCCAGACTCGACGAATACACGTTCTGCAAGGGTCTTTGATATTGCGTAATGGTCATATACGGAAATCATTATAGGGTCTCCTGTGCGTCCCCAGTGCAAAGGCTCATTGCGGTCGGACGTCTGGGAAACAGAACCTATGTAACAAACTTTTATCTCATCGTGATTAGGCTGAGCCATGACTGCACGGGTGATATTCTGTGCTGCAGAGACGTTGACTGCACGTGTGCGGTTAGGGTAGTAATCAGCTGCTGGAGAGACCATTCCGCCAATGTGAAGAACGTAATCAACCCCTGTCGTGGCTTTCAACACATCTTCGTATTTGTTCAAATCGCCCCAAACGACGTCAATCCTGTCGATATATGGAGCAAGGAGTTTGTGGTTTTTCTTGCTATCTCGCGCCAGCACAACGACTTTGAAACGGTCGGTACGTCCCATGAATTCTTTGAGAGTGGCAAAACCCATGTTGCCAGTCGCGCCTGTGATAAGTACTCTTTTCATATTATTTGGAGTGTTAGCAAATTTGGGTGCAAAGTTACGAAATATTCTTTACATAATAGTAAGGAAATGAAATATTTTTTCTAACTTGCCCATTTGTCGTCCTCTTTCTTTTGCTGAGACTCTTTCGTGACTCTTACGAACCTTCGCCGTGCCTCCTGTCACGACACCTTCCACTGACAATTTACAGACCATTAACATCCCATTACCAATGGGACATAAATGGGACGTTAATGGGACATAAATGGGACATACAACAATGGCGCAGCGAAGGCTCGTCAGAGTTATGCAGGAGTTTCGTAATTGGCAAAACCATACATTGAACTGCCTGTGGAAAACTTTTGCAATGAAACATGTACGAAAATGGGCAAAAATCAGTATCTTTGCAAACTTAATATACTATTATGGAAAAGATTGTTTTGGCCACTCACAACAGGCATAAATGCGAGGAATTCAGGGATATGCTGAAGGGCAGGTACGACATCATATCGTTGGATGACATTGGTTTGAATGACGAGATACCTGAAACAGGCGCGACATTTCATGAGAATGCCCGCCAGAAGGCAGAGTTCGTCAGAAACTGGCTGACGGCAAGAAACGGTGAGGCAACTGACGTAATGGCTGATGATTCAGGCCTTGAGGTGATGGCGTTGGACAGAAGGCCGGGAGTCTATTCAGCCCGCTATGCAGGCGAGGGATGTTCGTCGCAGGATTGCATAGACAAGCTGCTCGACGAACTGAAGGGAGTGGCAGACCGCAGTGCAAGGTTCGTCACAGTGATAGCAAAGATAAGTGACGCGGGTGTTGAATATTTCGAGGGAGAAGTGAAAGGCTCAATCATTGACGAGATGAGAGGGAATGGAGGTTTCGGCTATGACCCCGTGTTTGTGCCGGAAGGGGAAAGCAAGACTTTCGCTGAGCTTGGCAATGAAATCAAGAACACAATGTCCCATAGGGCAAATGCTGTAAAAGAGATGATTAAATGAAGACCCTGTTGACCATATTATTGGCTGTGGCGATGACCATGGGTGGATGGAGAACGCACTTTTCGTACAACAACCCTGAACAGATTGTATATGCAAAGGGAACAGCGTACGGTGTGGCAGAAGGTGCTCTGCTGTCGGTTGATGCAGAAAGCGGTGAGAAACGGACGTACTCAAAGCTGACAGGCTTGAATGACAGTTACATACATAAGATATTCTGGATTGAGACACAGGATAGGCTGTTGATATCATACAAAAACGGAAACATTGACTTGATGAACCCCGGCAGTTACCTGAACGGCATAGAAAACATCAGTGACCTGCGTGACAAAAGCATCAACGGCAGCAAGACGGTTAATGACATGGCGTGTCAAGGCAGCATGGCATATCTGGCATGTGGGTTTGGCATAGCAACACTGAACTTGAGAAAACTGGAGTTTGGCGACACATACAGCATTGGCGAAAATGGTCAATCTGTTGCAGTACTGAACATTTTCATTGAGGGGAACACAATCTATGCACTGACCGAAGAGAAGTTGATGACAGCTGAAATAGGCAAAAATAACCTCATGAACTACCGAAACTGGAACACAATAGAGTTGCCGGAAAATGGTAAAGTCAAGGAGATGGCAATGCTCAACGGCAGTATCTACCTGTTATGCAGAGATTCCGTCGTTTGGTTCAGAAACAGCAGCAGTTGGACGAAAAGCGACTCTTCAATCACAAGGATATGGGCCAATGGAGGTTGCCTGTTCAAAAAACATGCCGACGGAAGATGCTCATCGTCAGGAAAGGCAAATGTCAGCGCATTGCCAGGCAACCCGCCATGCGCAGTGTTTGACGGCAAGAAGTTCTGGTTTGCCGGTTACAGCGGCATTGACAGCAAATCACCAAACAAGGATGACCAATATCATTACAGTTTCAACGGACCTTGTTCCAACTACGCATGGCGCATGAAATACAGAAACGGCAGGATGATGGTCGTTCCTGGAGGACGATTTTCGACGAACTATTTCAGGGATGGTTCTGTGTCATGGTTCGAAAACGATGAGTGGTCTCATATACGAGGAGACAGCCATATACCTGATTTCCCGTCGCATTGGGTGTATGACTTTGTCGATGTTGAAATGGATCCTCAGGATGTGAGACATTTCTGGGTGGCCACGTATGGTGTCGGACTGGCAGAGTTCAGAGATGACAAACTTTATAGCGTATGGACTTTCGAAAACTCAGGCATAGAGACAATATATCCAAACGGAACAGATTTCGAGAAATACAACTACATGCGTGTGGACGGCCTGACGTACGACAAGAAGGGAAGGCTGTGGTTTACCAACAGAGGTGAATCGCAGATAAAATACCTTGATACGGACGATACATGGCATCGCACGAATTTTGTTGAACTGGCAGGGCTTGGAACTTTGCAGGACATACTGATTGACAGCAAAGTGGAAGGGCGTAAGTGGCTGTTGTGCCCAAGATACCAAGGGTCGAATGACTCATACCTTTTTGTGTTTGACGACCAGGGAAACCATGCAGGATTTACAAGTGCATACGACCAAGATGCCAAGGAGGTTTCTTTTATGAATCACATGCTGAGGTCAATTGCGCAGGATAAGGAGGGCAATATCTGGATTGGCACGACAGAGGGATGTTTCTATCTTTCAGGAAAAGTGAAGGTGTTTGATGGATCAGCACTGAGATGCACAAGAGTGAAAATCTCACGAGATGACGGGTCAGATCTGGCGGACTATCTGCTCGGGACAGAACAGATAAACTGCATAGCTGTTGATGGAGGAAACCGCAAATGGTTCGGCACAGAGAATGGGGCGTTCCTCGTGTCGGCCGATGGACAGGAGACCATACACCACTTTACGACGGACAATTCCCCATTGCTTTCGAATTCCGTCACTTCGATAGGCATAAACGAGGCAACTGGAGAAGTGTTCTTCGGAACAGCCACGGGCATAATAAGTTACCAGTCTGATGCTTCAGAAGGTCATGAAGACCTGAATGACATACATGCTTACCCAAATCCTGTCCGGCCAGAATACAGAGGCTTGGTGACAATAACAGGCTTGATGGAAAATACGCATGTCAAGATATGTGACGTGAATGGAACAATGGTATATGAAACAGTCTCTAACGGTGGCATGGCTACTTGGAATACCGAAGGAGCGGCCAGCGGTGTCTATTTTGCTCTCTGTTTCACTGAAAAGGGAATAAAAGGAAAATGCAAAATCTTGGTAATATAGGAAAATGGCTGGCTCATGCGTTGGTGTGTGCTTTGGCGATAGGTCTCTGCTGTACCATAGCAGATTTTACTGATGTGCCTGTCGCATGTCTCAGCGATGTTGCCACGGCAGCTTTCCATTGGTCGTGCGTTGTGCTGACACTTTGGTGCGTGATGATTGTCGTTTGCGGGCTGAACAGATGGGTAAACCTTTGTTTCATGATAGTTGTGATGGCCGTAGGCTGTGCATTGGCATACTATAGGGCTGTATGGAACTATTCGCTCAATCCTTCGATGTTTGATATAATAGGCGACAACAAAGAAGGAAACACAATGATGACATGGCTGCTTTACGTGTGGGTGACAGCCGGCGTGATTGCAGGAGGATTGATAGCATTTTTCGGAAAAAAATTCTATGAAATAAACTACAGACATTGGAGCAGCTACATTGTCGTGCTCGTTGCAATGGCTGGACTTGCCATTATACTAAAACCAGAAGGAAGGCTCTACAGACCAGTGACAAACCGCATACCATTCAATATGGTGTATGTGTATAAAGATTATCTTGAAAACAGATTTGAAGTACAGACCGTAAGAGCAAGGACAGTGACTACAGGGGGAATTGAAGAAGATTCACTGCTGACAGTGGTGGTTATTGGCGAGGCATTAAGGGCTGACAACCTATATTGGAATGGTTATCACAGAAATACTACGCCAAGGCTATGCCAAAGAAAGGGAAATGGACTGATGCCTTTCAAGAAAATGTGGACAGACATCACATACACCAATGGCAGTGTGCCTCGGATATTGACAAGAGCGACAGACGAAAGGCCGGATCTGGCATATACCGAACGTTCGTTCATAGACCTTTTCGTTCAGGCAGAATTGCCGTCAGCTGTAATAACCAATCAGGACATAGAGAAACAATATGCATATTTCTGGGGCGAGGCTGACACTCTGATTACGGTCAACAACATGAAGAATTTCTATAACTTCGAGAAATGGCTGGATTCAAACGTGTTTGCAGCTTACGACGAACAGGTGGATAAAATGAAAGCGGGTGGACTTATCATCGTACATTGCATAGGCTCGCACTGGTGGTACAAAACACACTATCCAGACACTTGCGAATACTATAAACCAGTAATCAATTCAAGAATTGTTGTCAATTGTGATTCTATGGCGATGGTCAACACATACGACAACACTATCAGATATACGGATATAGTTGTTGACAGCCTTATCCGCAAATTGGAAAACCGCAAAGCACAGTTGCTGTTCATTTCTGATCATGGCGAGGCTCTTGGCGAGAATGGAATGTGGCTTCATGCGTCAGAATGCGAGGCTATGCACAGGACAGCATCTTTCATCTGGATGTCTCAATCGTTGAGAGAAAGTCGTCCGGATTGGGAAACTTTTTATATGGGTTTTGAGAATGAGTTTGTCAAAACAGACAGCATTTATTATTGGGCTACAAAACAATTAAGATACAATCTCTCTGGTGTGGAAAAATATAAGTCATCGAAAGCTGGTATCTTGGAATAAATTAGTAACTTTGCACTCTGAAAAATACCTACCGAACAATGAGAAAAATTAGATTTGACTTGGTCGTTTTTATTTTGCTGTTTGCATTTTCTGTAAACTTGTCTGCTCAAAAATCGGCAGAAGATTACCTTAAAGCGTTCACTTCGAGAAGTCTTGCTGCCGAACAAATGGATGAATTCACAGCAATGTCGGACGGAGAACATTACACAATGTTGTGCGATGAGGGTAAGAAAATAGTGATGTTCAAGTTCCAAAGTGGTGTGGCTGAGAAAACCATCTTGGACATCGAAAACGTAAAAGGTCCCAAAATTAAAAAGATTACAGGCTACGAATTTGATGCGAACGAGAAAAAGATATTAATCAGCACTGAACTGCATTACATTTATCGTCGTTCGTTCACCACGAATTACTATGTGTATAATATAGAGAGAAACGAGCTGGAACCTCTGAGCGAATATGAGGGTGAACAGCAGATGGCCCATTTCTCGCCTAATGGACGAATGGTGGCTTTTGCACGAGACAACAACATGTTTATCAAGAAGCTGGACTATGGTACGGAAATAGCAATCACCAAAGACGGCAAACGCAATGAAGTGATAAACGGAACACCTGACTGGGTATATGAAGAAGAATTTGGGTTGACATGCTGCTTTGTCTGGTCAAAGAATTCAAAACTTCTGGCATGGGTGAGATTCGACGAGAGTGCAGTGAAAGAATTCTCTTTTGACAAATATGTATATCCATACGATACGTCATATACCTATAAATATCCGAAAGCAGGAGACATTAATTCTTCTGTCTCGGTTCATGTATATGACGTGGAGAACCGTACTACAAAAAAGATGGATTGTGGAGAGGGAAACGAGATTTACTTTCCTGTGATGAAATGGAGCAACGATGACAATGTGTTTGCTCTTGTTAGAATGAATAGAAACCAGACAGAACTGGATCTTCTGGCTGTGAATGCACGTTCCGGAGTTGCGACAATTTTGGTAAACGAAAAAGAAAACGAATATATTGACTACGAAAATTACAATTGCCTGACATTTTTGGAAGACAACTCGTTCGTTGCAATATCGGAAAGAGATGGCTGGAGACACATCTACATGTACAACCAGAGCGGCATGATGAAAAAGCAACTGACAAAAGGGGAATGGGAAGTGACGGATTTCTACCGTTATGATATAATGACAGACGAATGCTGGTTTCAGGCAACAAAGGAGAAAACCACGGAGCGTCATGTGTATAAGATGGACAAGAAGGGGAACGTAACTTGCCTTGACTCTCGTTCTGGAACACATTCTGCAGTGGTTACACCAAAATATGTGGTTGAGAATTTCAACAACACTACCACACCAGACATTTACACATTATATAATAATAAGATGAAAAAGGTGATGGTGATTAAGGACAATGCTGCAATCAAGAGCGAATTTGAATCATATAACTTGCCAACCAAAGAATTCTTCACCCTTACCACAGGAGAAGGCATTGACCTTAACGCATGGATTGTAAAACCTGCAAACATGAAGCCAGGCGAGAAATATCCGCTGGTTATGGTGCAATATTCGGGACCTGGCAGTCAGGAGGTGAAAAACAGATACCGTTGCGACTGGGAACTTTACCTTGCCCAGATGGGTTATGTAGTGGCATGTGTAGATCCTCGAGGTACTGGTGCTCGTGGCAGAGCATTTAGAAATGAATCATACAAACGTCTTGGGGAAATTGAAACTCACGACCAGATAGAAGCTGCAAAGACACTTGGCAAGATGGATTTCATTGATGCGTCAAGAATTGCCATCTGGGGTTGGAGCTACGGAGGATTCATGGCTCTGAACTGCATGATAGCTGGTGGGGAAAGCGTGTTCAAGGCCGGCATTGCCATCGCTCCTGTGACCGACTGGAGACTGTATGACAGCACCTATACTGAGCGTTTCATGCAGACACCACAAAGCAACGACAATGGTTATGCTGCTCGTGAGATAATATCAAAAGCTGGCCAGGTGAAAGGCAAACTGCTGCTTTGCCATGGAACAGCTGACGACAATGTGCACATCCAGCACTCAATGCTCTTTATAGAAAACATGGTAAAAGCAGGAGTCGATTTCGAGATGCAGATATATCCAAACAAAAACCACAGCATCCTTGGAAACGAGACGAGATTGCACCTTTACAGAAGATTCAATAAGTTCCTCAGAGAGGAACTATAATTCTCAATTATCAATTGTTATGTCTGAATACATAGTATCGGCAAGAAAATACAGGCCTCAGACATTTGAGAGCGTTGTCGGGCAAAAAGCCTTGACTCAGACGCTCAAGAATGCAATAAGCAATGGCAGGTTGGCACATGCCTATCTGTTCTGCGGGCCAAGAGGTGTGGGAAAGACCACATGTGCACGTATTTTTGCCAAGACAATCAACTGCCTGAATCCAAACGAAAATGGCGAAGCATGTAATCAATGCGAATCGTGTCTGACATTCAACGAGAATCGTTCTTTTAACATCCACGAATTGGATGCTGCTTCGAACAATTCTGTGGAAGATATCCGTAACTTGATTGAAAATGTGCAGATACCTCCACAAGTTGGCAAATACAGCGTCTATATAGTTGATGAGGTTCACATGCTTTCGAATGCTGCATTCAATGCATTCTTGAAAACACTTGAAGAACCACCAGCTCACGCCATATTCATTCTTGCCACTACCGAAAAGCACAAGATAATCCCGACTATTCTCTCCCGCTGTCAGATATATGACTTTCAGAGAATCAGAGTGGATGACACAATAGAATACTTGCAGGGAGTAGCTAAGAACGAGGGAATAGATGCGGATGTGGAGGCTTTGAACGTCATTGCACAGAAAGCTGATGGAGCAATGCGTGATGCACTTTCTATCTTTGACCAGGTGGTGAGTTTCTGCGGAAACAAAATAACATACGAAGGAACAATTGCAAACCTCAATGTGCTGGATTACGATTACTATTTCAAGATAGTTGATATGTTGATCAATCATGATGTGCGTGGTGCTTTTCTTCTGTTCGACGAAGTATTGAGGAAAGGTTTCGACGGCCAGCATTTCATCACAGGAATGGCTTCTCATTTCAGAGATGTGCTTGTGAGTAAAGATGTCTCGACATTGCAATTGTTAGAGGTCAGTCAAACCGTACAGCAGAGATTTCAGCAGCAAGCGGCTTTGTGCGACCAAAACTGGCTCTACAAAGCAATAGAAATTGCCAACGATTGTGACCTGAACTATAAGCAATCAAAAAACAAGAGACTTTTAGTTGAAACTGCGCTTATCCGATTGGCCATGATAGGTACGGAGGGTGAGTCAAAAAAAGCTAAGTCGGAGTTGCCAGATGTTACTAAATCTGCTGTTGCAGTAGCTCCGACGGTGGCCAACATAAACAACGCAACAGCAGAAAACACCAGGACTCAATCTGAGGAGGCAGTCAAAACTGCTGTCAGTGTACAACACCAAGACAGAGTAGAATTGAAAGGTCTCAAAATTGGAAAGGTCATGAGTATGAGCCAAAATGCCAATAATGAGACAAGGACCGGAGACGTCAACATTGTCGATAGGCAAAATAATACGAGAGTTGAGACTCTGGACTACTCAGAGGAGAACGTCTGGAAAATATGGAAAAGCTTTGCAGAGGAGTATGTGAAGGATCCTTATACCCGCCAAGCCATGCTTAATTGCCCTCCTCATTTGGTGAACAAAGACGAGATACTTATTGAGCTTGTCAATACGGTACAGATAGACAATATCAAGCTTTTCGAGAAGGATATAAATCAACAGATGCAGAAATCCTTTGATAACCGAAGCCTTGCCGTTACTTACCGCATTAACGAAGATGCTCCTAAAATAAATATTTTCACTCTTTCTGCAGAACAAAAACTATTGGAAATGGAAAAGAAATGTCCACCATATAAAGCTATGAAAGAGGCATTTCAATTAGAACTGATGTAAATGAAGAGCATAATAATAATAATAAGACGGTTCTTGCCTAAATACAAAGGGTATGTTGTAGCTAATCTGGTATTCAATATATTAGGTGCGATATTCAACCTCTTTTCCTTTGCCTCGATAATACCGGTGTTGCAAATTTTGTTTGGCATGAACTCGGAACGCCACACAATGATGAAATGGGGCGGATTTGAGAGTGTCGGTGACCTGGCTGATGTGACAGTCAACAATGCATACGCACTGATAGAAACCATTATGGATGTGTATGGTGCGTCAACAGCATTATTGTTTCTCGGCCTATATTTGATTTTCATGACATTGCTTAAAACAGGATGCAATTTCATGTCTGGAGCAACAGTCGTGCCAATACGTACAGGTGTTGTGAGAGATCTCAGACATGACCTGTACCACAAAATTATCAGTCTGCCAATAGGTTATTTCACTAACGAACGCAAAGGCGACATTATGACAAGGATGACAAGCGATGTTACTGAGGTTGAAGCATCAATTATCAGTTCTCTTGAAACAATATTCAAGAACCCCTTGATGATAATAATCTATATGAGCGTGCTGTTTGGAATGAGTTGGAAACTAACGATATTTGTGCTCATACTGTTGCCCGTAAGTGGATTGCTTATAGGTTGGATTGGCAAATCGCTGAAAAAGAAATCACTCAGAAATCAGCAGCTGAATGGAGAGCTGTTGTCTCTTATTGAAGAAACTCTTGGCGGATTACGTATCGTCAAGGCATTTAATGCCGAATCACATCAGGAAAGAAGGTTCGGCAAGACGAACGAGACAATCAGGAAGGTGCTGAATATCATAAACTATAAATATCTGCTTGCTCACCCGGTAAGCGAATTTTTAGGCACGGCAGTTATAGCAATACTCCTTTGGTACGGCGGAATGCTGATACTCGATGGTGGAGGAACTCTCACAGCTCCTGAATTTATATACTACCTTGTTATCTTTTACAGCATTATACAGCCTTTCAAGGACCTGTCGAAAGCAGGTTACAGCGTTAGGAAAGGCATGGCATCATTAGAGAGAATAGATGCAGTGCTGAATGCAGAAAACAATATCCAGCAACCTGAAAATCCAGAGGAAATAAAGAGCTTTGAAAGCAATATTTCTTTCAATGACGTGTGGTTCAAATATGGTGAGAACTGGGTTCTGAAAAACATAAATCTTGAGATAAAGAAAGGTCAGACAGTAGCACTTGTAGGGCAGTCTGGGTCAGGAAAGACAACAATGGTGGATCTTATTCCACGGTTTTACGATGTGGTGAAAGGCTCCGTGACAGTAGATGGCATTGACATCAGACAACTGCGGACAACAGACCTCAGAGCCCTGATGGGTAACGTCAACCAGGAAGCAATTCTGTTCAACGACACAATATTTAATAATATAGCATTCGGAGTAGAGAATGCAACACAAGAAGATGTTGAGCGAGTGGCTCGTATAGCAAACGCACACGACTTCATAATGGAAACAGAAAATGGGTATCAGACCAATATTGGCGACAGAGGTTCACGACTTTCTGGCGGTCAACGGCAGAGAATATCAATAGCGCGAGCACTGCTTAAAAACCCACCTATCTTGATTCTCGATGAAGCAACTTCTGCATTAGATACGGAATCAGAAAGATTAGTGCAGAACGCAATTGAAAAGCTCATGAAAAACAGGACATCGATAGTTATTGCCCACAGATTGTCAACAATAAAATCAGCAGACATCATCTGCGTGGTGCAAGATGGCAACATCGTTGAGACAGGACGACATGAAGAACTGATGGCCAAAGATGGATATTACAGAAAACTGAATGAAATGCAAGCTAACTGATGCTTGGTAAATACCTGAAATATAAATTAACAGCGCATTATTGGCATGGACATCATATCCATTCGCCGTACACTTATTGGATTATGACCAACGTGATTTATGAACGATGGCCATATTATAGTTTTGAGAAAATAGAAGGACTGAGAAAAAAAACTCAATGCAGTGAAAAAGGTAACCTTGAGGCAAAATATTGTCAACTAATGCAAAGATTCTGTGCGACAACTAATGCAAAGACTATTGTACAAATAGATTGTCGTGAGGGGTGGGAGGCCATGTACTTGGCAGCCAATGATTCGCGGACAACCATATCGGTGGAAGGCAAGGTTGGTAAAAAAGCAAGAGAACGAATGCAATTGCTCGGCTACTGCAATATTCATGAAGATTATAAGACAAAAGAAGATATTGATATGCTAGTTTGCATTAATGGCGATATCAAGAATACATTTGAACGCTATGTGTGTAAAATGAGAGAAGGAGGAATAATGATATTCAGCGATATACATGAAAAGGAAGAGGAATGGAAAGAGGTGATAAAGAATGGCAGAGTTAGAGTCAGCATGGATTTATATAAAGTAGGTGTTTGCTTCTTCAGAAGCGAAATGCAGAAAGAAAATTATATAGTAAAATTTTGAGAATATGAAGATATATACAAAAACTGGAGATAATGGCAACACATCATTGATTGGAGGCAAAAGAGTTTGTAAGAATTGTGACAGACTGAATGCCTATGGAACAGTTGACGAATTGAACTCATTCTTGGGATTACTTAGAGCCAAGATTGGCAATCCAGACATAAAGGCAATGATTTTGGATATTCAGAATACTCTTTTTGCTGTCGGAGCGCACCTTGCAACCGATAAAAAACAGACAGAGCTCGGAGAATACGCTAAAATAAAGAATCAAAAAATTACATTTTTAGAAGATAAAATCGACCTAATTCAGAATAGTTTACCACCATTAACCAATTTTATCATATATGGTGAAGATGAATTGTCTGCAATATGTCATTGCTGTAGAGCAATTGCAAGAAGAGCAGAAAGGGAAATAATTACTGTAAATCAAGATAATGATATAGATGAAGAAGTAATTATTTACATGAATAGGCTTTCGGATTTTTTATTTGTGTTAGCGCGTTTTCTTGCAAAAAGCATGGAGAGTGAGGAATTTTTTTGGAAAAAGTGATGCGGTTACGAAAAAAATATGTAATTTTGTGGCTTGAATAAGTGGACTAAAATCAGTCGGGAAGAACTATGTATTGGACATTGGAATTGGCATCAAAATTGGAAGACGCACCTTGGCCCGCAACCAAGGACGAATTGATAGATTATGCTATGCGGTCCGGAGCTCCTATGGAAGTGATAGAAAATCTGCAAGAAATTGAAGATGAGGGGGAAACTTACGACTGTATGGAAGACATTTGGCCCGATTATCCAAGTAAAGAAGATTTTTTCTTCAACGAAGAAGAGTATTAAGTGGCTGCAAGGCGCAATAAATACAGATGCAGCGCGTTTATTAGGTGTATAGCGTTAGTGTTATACATGATATTAGCGGTGGACGCAAAGGCGCAAACTGACGGAATATATAGTCAATATATGCATATTAAGCATTTCTATAATCCGGCGGCGGTTGGGGAGCAAGGAATGATGAAGATATTGCTGGCACAACGGTTGCAGTGGATAGAAATAAAAAATGCGCCAAAGACAACATATTTTACGACCAGTCTGCCATTTGATGTGAAGAAAACCAGCCATGCGGCAGGAGTCCAGTTTATAAGTGACATATATGGCATATTTGCCAACCAACAAATATACGGGCAATACAATTACAAATTCAAGTTCAAATACGGAACGTTGAGTTTAGGCGCAAATGTTGGTGTCGTCAATATGATATGTTATGGTGACAGCGTTCACATGGTCGAAAGCGAATACCATACGAATGGCGACCCTGCGGTGCCGACCGGCAAACAATCTGGAACAGTGTTTGATTGCAGTGCCGGAGTCTATTTCAATACTGCGAACTGGTACGCAGGAATATCTGTGCTGCATTTACCAGGAGCGAACATTAGATTAGGTGACAGGTATCACTACAAACTCGGTCAGACAATGACGTTTGTAGGTGGATACAATTTCACGTTGAAAGATAAGAGGTATGTTCTGAAACCATCAGTTCTTGTCTATACTGATTTCGCATCGTGGCAAGCACATTTCAGTCTGCTTCTGAGTTACAACGAGAAATACTGGGGCGGCGTTTCATACAGTATCCAGAATGCGGTGTCACTGCAGTTCGGAGCAGAAGTGTATGATGGAGTGGTTCTGGGATATTGCTACGATTTGCCAGCCTCGCAAATGATTAGAGCGACACACGGTTCGCACGAATTGTATGTGTCATACGATTTCAACGTCTTCAAGCCGAAGGCGAACAATAAACACAAAAGCATTAGAATATTATAATATGAAGAAAAACTTTGCAATTTTCGCAAGTGCAATGGTTGTCATCTTGATGGCGACCAGTTGTTCAAAGCCAAAGGGACAACTCTACGGTATCTACGAGGGTTACAAGCCTGAGATTACCCCTTACGGAATGGTGCACATTCCTAGAGGTTCGTTCAACATGGGACCAAACGATGCGTCCGTTACATGGGCAGCACAGCCAACACAGCAAACTGTATCAATTGATGCTTTTTGGATGGATATCACAGAGATAACCAACGGTGAGTATCGTCAGTTTGTCTATTGGGTTCGTGATTCTATCGCTCGTACAGAGTTGGCTCGTATGGAGGTTGACATTCTTGGACGTGAGCCAGAAGAGGCAAAGTACTTCAGATTGCGGTATGATCCATACGATGAGTCTGCTGATCCAGATACCATATTGAATTGGAACGTGAAGATTCCTTGGAGAGCAAAGTGGACATACGAAGGAGAAGAGGAAGACAATGCAGCATATTTGGCAGTAAACAAAGTATTTTTCCAATCAGGAGATAAGACCGAAAGCAAGCAGTTGAATGCCCATGTAATGAACTACAGTTACAAGTGGGTTAATTATGATCAGGCTGCTTTGCCAGGCAATGGTTTCAATCCAAAGACAGCAAGCTATAACGATAACGCCAAGGTAAAGATTGATTCTGCATTTTGGAGAGATGGGAAGATTATCGATACTGTTATAGTTAAGCCTCTTCGCAAGCGTGGTGATTTGTTCTCTCGCAAGATTATCAACATCTATCCAGATACGATGTGTTGGATGACTGAGTTCTCATATAGTTATAATGAACCTGCTATGCAGAATTATTTCGCACATCCAAGTTATGGTCAGTTCCCTGTAGTGGGCATCACTTGGGAGCAGGCTCAGGCGTTCTGCCATTGGAGAACACAGTTGTACAAGAATGTCGGTAATTTGCCAAGAGCGCAGGAATATCGTCTCCCAACAGAAGCTGAATGGGAATATGCAGCACGTGGTGGACGTCACAACGCACAGTATCCTTGGGGTGGACCATACGTTCGCGACAGCAAGGGTTGCTTTATGGCGAACTTCAAGCCAATGAGGGGCAACTACACTGAAGATGGTTACTTAATTCCTGCACAGGTAGGTTCGTTTGATCCAAATGACTATGGGTTGTATGACATGGCAGGTAATGTTGCAGAATGGACATCCGTAACATACGATCCAGCTCTTAATACATTCACATTGGACATGAATCCATCATACAATTATGATGCAAAAGGAAACGATCCAAAAATAATGAGAAAGAAAGTGATTAAGGGTGGCTCATGGAAAGATGTAGGTGCTTACTTGCAGTGTGGCGTGAGAGACTTTGAATATCAGGATAAGTGTCGTCCATCGCTCGGTTTCCGTTGTGTAAGGTCGTTTATCGGAGACTGACAAAATTTCTAATGCAAAAAATAAAATAAAAAATAAATAACATGTCACAGACAAATCCAACAGTAAAAAAAGAGTCAGGCTTCGATGCCTGGTGGGCAAAACCAAGTACAAAACGTGCAGTAGGCGTTGTTTACTCTGCAGGTGCATCAGTCGTTATCATCGGTGCATTGTTTAAGATTCTTCACTGGCCAGGTGCATCCTACGTGTTGATGGTAGGTATGTTTACGGAGGCTTTCTTGTTCGCAATTGGTATTGCAGATAAACCAATGCCAGAATATCATTGGGATCATGTATTCCCTGCATTGACAGGTAAAGAGGCTGCACCATTGAATATGGTTGGTGGTGCTCCAATGGGAGGAATGCCAATGGGTGGTGCTTCAGTATCAGGTGGTGCATCTCTTCCAACTAACATTCCTACAGGTACTTTGTCTGATTCTGAGGCAAAACAGCTTACAGATAGCATTAAACACATGAGCGAAACAGCTGCTCAGTTGGCAAACATCAGTAAGGTCGCTGGTTTGACTGATTCTTACGCTGCAAATTTGCAGAAGGCTTCTGAGGCAGCTGCATCTTTTGCTGAGAAACAGAGCAAACTTGACAACGCAACTGACTCGCTGCTTGATTCATATCAGAATATTGCAAGCAACATGTCAGAAGCAAAGGAGCAGACTCGTTCATTTGCTGATAGCGCTATGGGCTTGAGCAAGAGCCTTAACTCAATAAATACTGCATATGAATTACAATTGAAAGGTGTGCAGGGTCAGGCAGAGGCAATCAACAATATGAATGGCGATTTGCAGAAACTGCAGGGTGTTGTGCGTGACGCAGCAAATAACATGGATGCTTATAAGCAAGTTACAGAGCAGTTGTCAAAGAATATCGCAGGTTTGAACGATGTTTATGGCAATATGCTTAATGCCGTAAAGGCTTAATACTCCAATAATCACTTATAAGGTTAATAACAGATGAGTGGAGCAAAAAACTGTCCGGAGACCCCGAGACAAAAGATGATCGGTATGATGTATTTAGTGCTGACAGCAATGTTGGCGCTGAATGTAGCAGCCGAGATTTTGAATGGTTACAAGATGGTTAACAGCAGTCTTGTAGACTCAATAAGCACTACTGAAGGTCGTGTAAGAGGTTTGATCAGCAACATGGAGTACATGAATGAGCAGAACCCTGTAAAGACCAAAGAGTGGTTGGATAAGACATATATCGTTCGCGACAAGTGTGACGAGATGAATGAAAAACTTGAGGCATTCAAGGATGGTATTCTCACAGCAGCTGATGGCGCCGATTATGAAAAAGCAAAAGCCGGGCCTGGATTTGACATCAATCGTTATGCAATGTCGAAGCCAGACAACTTGGACGGAGCGAGCA
>JAZRYS010000034.1:0-1247 GCA_045600865.1 Candidatus Aphodosoma sp. | reverse complement strand
ACACCCAAGTATGTCATCGTGGTCTCAACACTTTCATGACCGAGCATTTTACTGATTTGAAAGACATTCATACCATCTTCCAACAGATGTGTGGCCATCGAGTGACGGAACTGGTGAGAGTGGATATGCTCCGGGACTTCCGGACATGATTCTCTGGCTATGGATGCATATACCGCAAGCTGCTTGTTGACTCCACGGGCGGATGCCTTGCAGAGTTCGCCCCCGGATTTCGCATAGAACAAGTATGCTTCCGGACTGGGATTCGAACCGTGCATCCTGGAGATGTACTTATGCAATATACGCAGTGTCGCCTTCATAAAGTATGCGGTCCTTGCCTTCCTCCCTTTTCCTACCACGGTAACATAAGGCTTGCTTGCATCAAGCCTCATATCCTTCATTCTGATGGACAACACTTCATCCATACGCAGGGCCATTGTGTACAGCATTGAGATAAGCAGAGTGTATCGCAAGCCCGTCTCCGTGCTTGTTCCAGGTGCGCCCATTATTGCAACGATGGCCGCTTTTGACAATGGTTCAACCACTTTTGTCCTGTTATCTGCAATATATCGCTCTATCTGTTTGAGGGAAAGATAGTATGGCATTACAGCCGGTTCTCTTGATGCATACTTGAGGAACGACCTCAGCTGGCACAGCCTGAGATTGCAAGTCTGCGGTGATGCGCCCTGTTTGTCCTGCAACCATTCCAGATACCTGCTCACATTCTGTTGGTTGAAGTACGTTATGTCAAAGTGAGCGGTATCTGCGTTAAGACGCTGCTGAGCGAACACGGCGAAGGATTTCATTGCCATACGGTATCCGGTGAGGGTATATGCACTGCGTTTCCCTGCATTGTCTTCGAGGAAGCCGGCAAACATTTTGGCCAATGCGATGGCTCCGGTGTTTTGCGTGCTTGTTTTCATGGCTCAACCTCCGGGATTATCTCATTTACGAAGTCTCCCTCTATCTCTTCCAGCATATCAGCGAAGCGGGGAACAAGATGGAAGTAGTATTGTGTGGACTTGATGCTGACATGTCCCATGCTGCGGCTGAGTGCCACCAACGGTTTGTCCGCATTGTAGTCGTCCTGATGCCAGCTCATGATGTTTTCAATGGCGTAGTTGTGGCGGAAGGCATATACAACTGCATCCCTTTCGCCTTTGTCCGGTTTTGCGTTATACTTATACCACAGAGCCTTGAACTTGGTATTCAACCAAGAAGGGTTGTGATACTTTCCATCGTGAGTCGGA
>JAZRYS010000033.1:0-6283 GCA_045600865.1 Candidatus Aphodosoma sp. | reverse complement strand
ACACTCGGTGGTGGAAATCACTTCATCGAACTTCAGAAAGATGAGGATGGAACACTTTGGATTATGATCCACTCAGGTTCAAGAAACCTTGGCAAGCAAGTAGGTGACTACTACAATCATCTGGCTGCTTCTCTCAATGAGAAATGGCATTCTGTTGTCTCTCCAGATATACGTCTTCCATTCCTTGCTCATGGCACTAGAGAGTTCGGCATGTACTGGAATGAAATGAAATACTGCATAGACTTCGCCCTTTGTAACCGTCAGCTGATGATGCAACGAATACAGGAGGTTATAGCAGATTCTCTGAAAGGAATCGAGTATGAGCCGATGATCAACATTGCTCACAACTATGCAGCATTTGAACATCACTTCGGCAAAGATGTAATTGTTCACCGAAAGGGAGCAACCCTTGCACGTGAGGGTGTTATAGGCATTATTCCAGGTTCACAGGGTACGGCTTCATATATTGTTGAAGGACTTGGTAATCCTGATTCATTCTGTTCATGTTCACATGGAGCAGGACGTGTGCTATCAAGAAAAGCTGCTATCAAGACACTAAACATGGCAGAAGAGGTTGCACAGCTTGAATCCAAAGGAATTGTACATGCTATCAGATGCCAGGATGATATGCAGGAAGCGTCAGGTGCTTACAAAGATATAGAAGAGGTTATTGCAAACGAACTTGATCTTGTGAAAATCAAGACTCGATTGTTGCCAATAGCGGTAATTAAGGGATAAAAACAAAGAATCTTCACTGAAAAATGAAAATTCTTAGAAGTTGTCCCACGATTTGAAACAAGGTGCAGATAATTTTGCACCCAGAAACAAAAATAAGTCTCATGGTAGAGCCATGATGTCAGGAACGGAGGCCGTTTAGAAATAAGCGAGATGAGTAGGTTCGAATCCTTCCGCCATGAGACTTTTTCAAAATGCGGCGGTATAAATAGCAACGTAATTGCCTCTAGGCTCAAAGTTTGCTTACATCCAAGGAAATTGCAGGTTCGAATCCTGTCCGCCGCTCAAATGACGGTCAAGTGAATCTTACTTCTCTAAGGTTTATGCAAAGATCAGTAATAGATTTACAATTACCGTCTCACTATGGTCCGGTAGCTCAACTGGTAGAGCAAAGTATTTTGAGTTGGAATTGCCTTTTATAAGAGGCCAACTAGCTCATACTACGAGACACTTGTGTCGTCGGTTCGACTCCGACCCGGACCCCCAATAATGGTGCGGTAGCTCAAATGGATAGAGCAGGCGATCGAGTTCTGCTTTTCAATTACCGCTAAAATGACGGTCAAGGATAGCATCCTTCTATCATCAGGTTGCAGGTTCGAATCCTGCCCGCACCGCCCAAGAGAAGGTCAAGAACAGCTTACTTCTAACGATCTTACGCTAAAGAGGCTCCAAATAGCTGTTTCAATTACCTCTCTAACTTGCTGCGATAGCTCAGTTGGTAGAGCAATAGATTTGATTGTGAAAGAATTTCCTTATGGACTAACTACCACATACTTCAGTTGTAGTCCTATGGGTCGCAGGTTCGAGCCCTGCTCGCAGCTCACATAAATGAGGTCTAAGTAAAACTTACTTCAAGCAGAGAGTCCGATCCGCTAACAACTAGGATGTAGGCTTATAAGCAGCCATCATCTAAGGAGTGCGTTAAAGCTCACTAGTCAAGGAACTGGGCATGTATATAGTTTTCCAATTACCTCACAGTTATTAACAAGGTTAAAGAGTGACATACTTCATCTGCTCCTATTATAAGGCAGACTTGCAACCCTGCCGCTGTCATTCAATTACCTTTTAAATTATTACTGTAATGAACAAGACATTAACAAAAGTCGCTTTGCGCTATCGCGCCGTGTACCTCGACATTAATCGTGAGGACATCGACAAGAATTCTGAGCCTACAGTACCTGTGATGGCATTTGTAGCACGTTTGAAAGAGAACGGTTTCTGCGTGAGTGAGGAACTGCTCCATGCGCTAAATGCAGTTTCAGCAGACACTCTCGCTGAAATAACTGAGTGCATCAATGATGTAATGGGTGTAAACCTTAACTGGGCTTCACTTGTAAAAGGATGGGATGTTCCTACCGGCGAATCTTATACCGATCATTTCCTCACATGGATTACGAACATCTTTGGTGGGGAGAAAGCAGGATTCAAGGGCACTACCCTTCAATGCGGTCACTTCATTCCAGATGGAACATTCCCTTTGGAACGATATAACGGATGTCCATTCTGTGGTACTCCATTCGAAACTGCAGATTTCGTCTATAAAGGTCAGGGAAGCAAGCTGAAGGAACTTCGCTTGTTTACTGATGCAGACATGAAAAAGACATTTGCATCTCTTCTGTCATCTGCTACTCCTCTGGATGCAACACAGAAAGACTCTCTTGAGATGTTGCTGTCTCAGTATGAACTGCCAGCAGAATCCGACATAACCATGAAGGAAACTGCAATGTTGGTAATCAAGACCCTGGTAAATCAAGATAAAGCAAAGGATGCTTGTACTTTGTTGAAGACTCCAACAGACATACTTCGTTATCTGTGGTACGAAAAGACTGGTTATGTTCAGATCATTGAGCCAAAGACTCTTGTAGCTCATGCCAAGAAAATGTACTATCACATGTTCGGACCTCTTGACAAGGGTGCAGATGCAGCCAAGGACATGAAACAGAAGCTCATGCTAAAATATGATCGAAAGGCTTGTCTGCGTGTTGCCCTTTGGATGAATGCTCTGACTATGTCTGCAAAGCAGGCAGCAGAAAACATGAATCCTAAACGTGGCATGTGGGTACGTATGATCCGTGCTCTGCGTCTGGGCGAATACTCTCGCAAACAAGGTATGGAGCATCTTGCTGAAATACTTGATGTATTCTACAAGCAGGATTATTCTACTTGGCAAGGACGTGTTGATAAAGCTCGCTCTGAGAATAATGCAGACAAGACTCTTGCATTACTAAAAGAACGTCCAGGACTTTTTGCGCGTTGTCTGTTCGCAACCATGTTACGATTTGGCAATGATAAGGTGTTAGCTGCTTTCGATGAGATTGCCGACAAACTACCGGCTCGTCTGCTGTTGTCTCTTGGCAATGCCGCTGAGAACTACTTCGACACAGAAGAGACACGTTTGGCTCGCCCTATTACAGGTGTAACACACCGTATTCCGTCAAACAAGCTGCTGGCTCTCTATGATGAGGATATGAGAAGTCAGATGGCAAAGGATGTTATGGGGATTTACAAATCTTCGATGGAGCGTCGTTTCGCTGCTCAAAAGACAGAGTCTAAGACAATCTACATTGATTCTTCGCTCTACAACATTCCTGTAAGTGTAGGTGATCGTGCTACTACTATTCAGGACACATCATGCGCTTTAATGGGTACACGTTTCCCTGTAGAAGGTGATGCTGTCCGTCTGTTCCTTCAGTGGGGTAAAGGATTACATGCCCAGCATCTTGACATGGACTTGAGCTGCCGTATAGCATTGCCAAACAACAAGATTGCCGAGTGTGCATACTACAATCTTACTTGCGTGGGTGCAAAACATTCTGGTGACATCCGTTCTATTCCAGAAATGGTAGGAACAGCAGAATACATCGAATTGTCATTGCCAGAGTTAGAGGCTGCTAATGCAAAGTACGTAACCTTCACTTGCAATGCTTACTCATGCGGTTCTCTCTCCCCTAACCTTGTTGTTGGTTGGATGGACTCAGCTAATCCTATGAAGATTTCGGAGAAGACTGGTGTTGCGTATGATCCTTCTTGTGTTCAGCACATGGTTCGTGTCAGCGAAGGGAATCTGACCAAGGGATTGGTGTTCGGTGTTCTTGATGTTGCAAAACGAGAGATCATCTGGCTCGAAATGCCATTCACGTCTCAAACTCTTCGTGGAGCTGACAGCACATCGATTGAGGCATTGCTTCACAAGCTCGAAAACAAATTGTCGGTAGGAGAACTCCTTGGTATGAAGGCAAAAGCTCAGAATCTGGAATTGGTGACTTCTGCCAACGATGCCGACGAATCATACACTTACGAGTGGGCATTAAATCCTGCTGATGTGACAAAACTTCTATATGTATAACATTATTAATGCAAGGCTTATCCAAGTGTTCAAAGGAGGCGCGATAACTTCAAGCTGGGCAAGCTCCCTGCGTCGGTTAGAATCCGACAGCCTTGCATTCTTATATTTATCAAAATGAAAAAGAGATTAGCAAAAAAGGCTTTGAAAGGGCCGTATTATCAAATCTGGAAGAATCCAAGAACAGATAAAGAGATTTGGGTTCCACGTAACGGACGATGCTGGTGTATTATCCAAAGAGCATGTTATTATTGGGGACATCCCGAATGGATTGAGGAAATGACAAATGACATCGTAAATTCGGCTTCTGAAGGTAGTGAATCAGCGGAATAATTGACTGTCTAAATGAGATAAACAGCTCAAAATACAATGGAAAAGCAGGCAAAAGTTGGGTTTCAAAAGAAAAATAGCATGTAAAAATGAAGTTTTTTTGAACTACGCAAAAAGACTTCGTTCTTATTTAGTAAATTTGCACCCGCTTTTGAGCAACTAATTGAATTTTAACAAGAATCCTATAAGGAATGAGACTATTTGCATACATAACAACACAATCTTTCTCTCAGAGCTATCGACGCTTTGAGCAGAATAGTTATGTACATACATTTAGTGAATATTCACGCACAAGCGGTATAGGATTCCCATATCATACACGACATAGTTATTTCTATCAGGCAACATAATATGCCTTTGTGAATTGAACTCATAATGATAGTTGGAAGATCCATACCGGAATTTCCAACTATTTTTTTTACACTCTAAAATGAAGAAACAACTATGCCAGCAAATAAGAATGCCTTAATCAGGTACAAAACGATTGATAATTGTCTAAGAAACAAATACAGAAGGTGGACGCTCGATGACCTCGTAGAAGCTTGTTGTGATGCTCTCTATGATATGGAAGGAATCAAAAAAGGTGTCTGTGCAAGAACGGTTCAGATGGACATCCAGATTATGAGATCTGACAAATTGGGCTACTACGCACCTATTGAGGTTTACGACAGAATTTACTACAGATACTCAGATCCAGATTACTCAATCACCAGGAATCCTTTGTCTTTGGACGATTGTAATCTTATCAAAGAAGCAATATCTCTTTTGGGAAACAAAGAGAATCCAGACAAAGAAGAGACTGTAAAAGTCCTCGCTAAAGTCCAGAACAGGCTGATGACTCTCCTGAATTTCGTATAAAAAGCAAGACTCCCTTTCAAACAGAAATGTCAGAAAAGGAGTCTTAACTTTATGTGACTCATGAGAGATTCGAACTCCCGATCTCAGCGTTCGTAGCGCTACGTTCTATCCAACTGAACTAATGAGCCATTGAGCTTCAAGTAGGATTCGAACCTACGACCTGCTCATTACAAGTGAGCTGCACTACCACTGTGCTATTGAAGCAGTTTGTAGTCGGTACGAGATTCGAACTCGTGTGGGCAGAATGAAAATCTGCAATCCTAACCATTTAGATGAACCGACCATCTTAGGGAGTCTGATGGGTTTCGAACCCATGACCACCAGAGCCACAACCTGGCGCTCTACCAACTGAGCTACAAACTCCATATAGTCGCCCCAGAAGGAATCGAACCTTCACTAACAGAGCCAAAACCTGTTGTGCTACCGTTATACCATAGGGCAATCTTTTGTCGGAGTGGGAGGACTCGAACCTCCGAAGTCGAATGACGGCTGATTTACAGTCAGCTCTCGTTGCCGCTGGAGAACACTCCGATTAAAGTGGTGGAGCCTCGTGGAGTCGAACCACGTTCTCAGGATTTTCAGTCCTGCGCATACACCAAGTCTGCCAAAGCTCCTTGTTGTTGCCCCAGATGGAATCGAACCACCACTTGCAGATCCAGATTCTGCAGCACTACCATTATGCAATAGGGCAATATATTGCGGAGGCTAAAGGATTCGAACCTTTGAGACGTTTACCGTCTGCTGGTTTTCAAGACCAGTGCAATCGACCAACTCTGCCAAACCTCCAATGAGTGATGAGGGAGGGACTCGAACCCACAACCGGCTGCTTCGTAGACAGCTGCTCTATCCAGTTGAGCTACCTCACCATTTGCGGAAGCAGAAGGATTCGAACCTTCGGAACCTTGCGGTTCGGCACGTTAGCAGTGTGCTGGTTTAAGCCGCTCACCCATGCTTCCTTTGTTTTGACGATGCAAAGGTAGAGACACCGAATGCAGTCTTTTTTCGTAGCAGAAAAAA
>JAZRYS010000032.1:0-1788 GCA_045600865.1 Candidatus Aphodosoma sp. | reverse complement strand
TGGCAAGCCCAGAGAAGCTCCATGAGCGACTAACACATTTTTGCAATAGCGTAATGAGCAGGTTTGCGATAAGAGTCACCCACACCTGTATCTTGATGGCATTTGCACTCTCTCCATAGAAGTATCTGAGCGGGAAATTCTGCTTTATCTGCTTGAACAGCGACTCGATGGCCCATCTTGCCTTGTAAATGGCCACTATTTCCTCATATTCTGTCTCAAGATCGTTTGTAAGCAGACGTATGATCTTTGCAGCGCCTTTCTTCTTTTCATCGATGTAGGTGACGATACGGGCATGATGCTCTATCGTTTTCTTCTCCATCTCGCCAGTTTCCTCATTCTTGCTCTTGATCTCTTTGCGGAAGATAACAAATTCCTCTTTCCACTGCATCAGTCCCTTTTCATTCATGTACCAAGTACTCTTTGTGACCTCATACGTCAGGTTTTGCTTCATCTTGGTCACATAAATGATGCCACGCTGCGTCAGTTCTTCGAATTTGGCATAGTCAATGTAAGCTCTGTCGATGGCCAAGTAGTCACCTCGGTTCAGTTTCCCGGGGCAAAGCATGAAGTGGTCGTGTGTGGCTGCAGAAGTGAACTCCACATCGCAAGGCACGCCTTCGTTGCCTTGGATGCATGCGTGCACCTTCATGCCGCCTTTCTTCTTTCCCGTCTTTGGATTGCGTCCCACGCCCTTGAATATGAGGTTGGAAAAGAGGCTGATAGTCGTAGAATCAATGATACGGAGCTTCTTCATCCACTTTGGCACCTTGCCAGAGGGGCTGTCCGCTGAAAGTTTGTCCTTGTATGTCAGGTAAAGCTGCTGGTATATCTTTCCGAAGATCTCGTGCGAGCGTCTGACGTTCGCATCAGAGAGTGTGCTACGTCTGGGAAGGTCCTTAATGCCCAGATGAGCTAGCTTGCGCCACTCCATCATTGTGGCTGAGGTGATTTCGCGCAGGGAGTCGAAGCGCATGATGACCGCATACAGCATCACTGTGAGGTGACACCATGCGTTGAATGACTTCACATAACGCTCACCGCCCATTTCGCGGCTCGTCTGAAGGATTTTTTGCTTGTTGAAGTAATTTAGTAGCTGATTTAGTATCGGCTGTCCGAGAAAATGTGTACCTTTGCCCATGATTTGGTAATGATGTTTGTTTCGCAGCTGCAAAATTACCAAAAAGGGGTGACTCCACAAAAAGGAGCCAGCCCAAATTTTTATTTTTTCGAGGCTTGCATGTGTATACATATACGCATACGCGAGTGATGAAGTTTTAGCGGACAACAATATAACATTTTTAACACTCTCAATAGTATGGCCAACAGCGGCATCATGGTTCTTACTTTCACTTTTTGTTGCAAGAATAGGATTTAATTTCTTAAAAAGCGGATTCATCCTATAATAATAACCATTGTATTTGCATGTATTGCCTATTCTATCCACATTATGAATTGTCATGGTTGGGAGTTCCGTTTTTTTATGCCTGGACACAACTCGTATCTTGATATCCCTACGATGTTGATTTTGACCATCAGTTCCTTGAAACAGAGAAATATGATGCAAAGCCGACATACAAGAAATTCCTCGGCTACAGGCCTGGTGTATATGTCATCGGTGACATGATTGTCTATGTCGAGAACAGCGATGGCAACACAAATGTACGCTTCTATCAGGCAGAAACTCACAAGAGATTCTTTTCCCTTCTGGAATCCAAAGGCATCCGCGTGAATCGTTTCAGAGCCGATTGTGGATCCTGCTCGAAAGAAATCGTCAGCGAGATAGAGAAG
>JAZRYS010000031.1:0-1843 GCA_045600865.1 Candidatus Aphodosoma sp. | reverse complement strand
TAATAAACATGGCTGAGTCCCAAAACCAATGCTACATCTTTCTGCGGCAAAGCACGATCCCTGTCAAGATACGTCAGAATCATGCGCATGAAAACAAAACGCTGGACAAGAGGAAGTTCCTGGTAGCAGTAGGCTATCATTTCAGAGAGGACCTTTTGCTGTTCGTTCTGCGTCCGGATGGGGCAGTCTGACAAATCGGGAATATCCATAGCGACAGCATGTACTCCATAACGGGACTTCTTGCTCACGAAATTCCTGAATGTAGTAATCAGCCACGCGTCAGCAGCAGAAGCAGACTTCAACTCTCTGAAAATGGAATATGCATTATTCTCATCACCTCTCAAATAGAGGAAAAACTCCTGCAATGCATCCTCAAACGCGAAAGGGGCCATCTTCTCATACGAGCGGAACCGCCTCAGAAGCATCGGCCTCAAAGATTCCGTCAATACCCTGTAAAGAGCATTGTCACGCGACTCGATATCCATCTCTTCATCCAGAACCAGAGCAATGAACTGTGCAGATTCAACTTTTCCCATCCGTCCGTTTTTTTACTAGCGAAGATAGTAATATAATTTTATTACAAAAACTCTCACAGAAACTGTAACATTTCGGTTTTGTCCGGTACTATTAGGGTGAAATGAAAAAAAATTTTAGCATCATCATGAAGAAAATGAACGCAATGCTCGCTGTGGTCGAGCAAAGTGCATCGCAATGCACGAAGAATCTGAAGGAACTTGCCACTTGTTTCAAGAAGGACACTGGCGAGTTTCTGGGTGTCAAGAAAACCTACACTGCACGTGAAGGATATGCAGACGACCCCTCAAAGAGAGGTTACAAACGAGCAGTATATACTGTAGATGAAAAGATTGAGGCCCTGCAAAAAGAACTCATGGCTCATCTCGCCGATCTCTTTAGTATCGAGCGCACAAATAGCATTGGAGCTGCCAAGGTGCCACTCGTTGTCGAGGGCCGTGACTTCGGCGAGTTGACCGCCATAGAACTTATGCGTCTGAAGTCGTTCCTCATGCGAGAGGAGTTCGAGCAGATATACAATGCCATCCCTGTTCGTTCCGATGCCGAGGAATGGACTCGCACAACTGATTCCGACTATGAAGGACGCGAGATTTGGGAAACTCCTTTGATAAAGGGCGTTGCAAAGACTTCGGAGAACGAGGAGATTATCCTCAAGGATCCGAACCTGAACCCTGAAAACCTTCCTGCCAACTATGTAGCAAAGACAACCATAAAGCGCAAAACAGTTGAGGTGGGCGACTATACGGCTCAGACTTTCTCTGGAGAATGGAATTCGCGTCAACGCTCCGAGCTCCTTCGTCGTCGTGCCGTCTTGTTCAAAGCGGTAATAGAAGCACTCAAAGTGGTGAACGACGTAGAGGCGATCTCGTCAGATATACAAGTGGAAGCCCTTCTCAACTATATTCATTACGGGAAATAACCGGGGCAAAGGCCCACAACAATAATTGACTGAAGCTTTACTTTTCACCCATCAGCATTATGCCGCTCGAATATGGACATTGCTCATAATGGAGCACCTCGTCAATATGGCACAAAGCATTAGCATTGAGTCAAAAGCATAGACTTTAGCCTTACCGGTCGAAGACTGCTGGAATACGTGATTCATGAGAACCTGAAGACTGCAAGTTCGAATCTTGCATCCGCCTCAAACATCATTAAACATGGCGGATTGGTGCAATGGTCAACACATCAGGAACACAGCCTTAGCATCATTGCAGCAGGCACATTCGACAAACTCCAGCCCTGTTCATGAAGGAAAAGAGCGAACAGGGAAGGGCGGGTAGCTTAGTGGCAAAGCACACGATTCCAG
>JAZRYS010000030.1:0-2279 GCA_045600865.1 Candidatus Aphodosoma sp. | reverse complement strand
CGTCTGTGTGTAGCTGCTGCGAGGCGCGTCGCTGTGGCCATATTCCACATCCCAAAGAGCCTGTCCCGAAGGTGCCGACCAGGTGAGCGTTGTGGACTGGTTTTCGATGGGCGTGACGGCGAGCTGGCTCACCGACTGGCACGCCATGCCCGTGGTGTCGAAGATTGGCCACAGAAACCACCACTCGTTGGGACGTTCCTCTTGATACCATATAGTATCCATGTATATCACTGAATCAATTAAATAAGTCACCCTGATAGGTCGGAACTTCACAAGATTGTTGACGGGATAGACATCGCTGCACTGCACCGACCCAATCGCAGTTATCAGATGCTCCCAGACATCGTAATATTCATAAACAACATCTCCGAATTCCACATGTTCAATTTGCTGATTTCGATAAACCTCGTCATTGTTTGTCGTAAAACCCACATAGAATGAATCCTCCACGGTGACGGGCTTGGTGAAATAGGCCTCACAGACATCGTATCCGAACCTTGAAAAGCCTTCCCCTGCAAACAACCTCCTGATTTGGCTACAGGTATCCCAACGAACCTCGTCCATGAACAAGAATGTATCGGGCGTAGCTTCGTAGAGTTGGAAGTATTCAGGTAGGCGTCCTTCGATGGTTGTATCCATTGTCATCCGCCCTAGGCCGCTTCCAGCATAGACCGCAATAGGAGCACCTGCAATTCCGATGACTTCCAAAGGTTCATCGGTAATGAAAATGTGAGTGAAAACCGATGGGACACGTCCTGGCATAAATACGGCTGTTCCTAATATATGTGCAGTATAAAGAGAATCATACCACGGGTTGTCGTGGTAGAGGTAGGTGGGCACATGTGCGTTGATGGTGTCTGTGATGGTGGCACTTGGGAAACAACTTCTCCAGTGCTGCGCCTTCAAGCCCAACGGCAGAAGAAGCAATGCGAAGGCTAGGATAATTGTTCTTTTCATGATATAGTGTTTTAATTGTTTTTTGTTTGGAAATGATAAAATGGTCATTAGATTGTAGAATCTATGATTCTTAATTGTAACACACTATGCTTATCTCGTTTTCATCCACCCTCGACCAAAGCATTACAGGATATAACTCTGAAGAATATACATTCAACGGAGAGTAGTCTATCTTGTTCTGCGAAACGTGATAGTTTGAGTAGGAATAGAAAACTGTGGTGGAACAACCCCCTTGTTGAAAAGATGATTTCAAATGATATTTTAGATTATCATTATTTGATACATTATAGCCTGTAGAGATACTATATGAATTGAACACATCCAAACTCTGCGACATGTAACTGGGAATATAACAACCGTTTACCAATCCCGTTGGAGGGTAAAAAGAATAATGAAATTCGTTGACAAAGCAAGCGTTTCTTCTAGGTGCTGAAGGTTCATCAGCTCTTTGCAGTAAATAGAGACATTGGTTATTGGGGTCGTTTCTTAATTCATACAATTTCCAAATACCAAAGCAAAAGGGCTGGTGTATGCCAAAAGAGTACAACATACCCATGTATGGGATAGTGAGCATTTGGTTGATGTCAAAAAAGCGTATGTTGGTTCCGTCGAACCTGTTTGAAGAAGTCTGGTCTTTCCAATAGGTTGCGGTAGCGACGATATCCGAATTGATGTGCTCAATCAGCAGGTCATCGTAGTTGAATATCATATTATCCGGATATTCACAAAACAGGTATTGGTAATCCTGTATTCCACCTATAGCAAAAAGGTTGTTGATGTCGAAGGCGCGCAAGGTCGGCATTCCACTCATTACCATGTCTGAAACCACCACGTAGTTGTCCGTACTGGTAATGTCCAAAAAGTCGGATTGGATACCTGTGGCTGATGCGATTCCAACGGAGTAGTTGTTGCCCGTTGTTGACATTGGCAAGTAATCTACAATGCATGAAGTTCTATCATAATCAGCTATATGCCCTATTGCTGCGACATGCAATCCTGAATTGTTCTTGAATACAGTCAGTCTGTTCAAGTCTCTGACAAACCCTGTCGTAGAACTACTATAAGGGATACAGCTAAAGATGCGGTAGAAATCGGTTCCATTGAAGAAATCGGTTATCCTGAAGAAGCCGATAAATCCTGTTTGAGATGCGTTATCAACGCCACAAAAATAGACGTGTCCTTTATAAATCTCCATGTCGTTGACAACATATCTATGGTCAATAGTGGCGATTTTGTGGTAGGTTTGTGCGTCAGACAGTGTGAAATAGCTATTGCTGTCGGTTTGCACATAGTTGATCACGTCATCGTTCTGGTAATGGCGG
>JAZRYS010000029.1:0-1272 GCA_045600865.1 Candidatus Aphodosoma sp. | reverse complement strand
GGCGAGGTTCACGCCGAACACGGACTTTGACTTCGAGTAAACAGGCGAGTCCATGGAGTTCATGTACTTCGCCTCGCTGTCCGTGTCGAAAGCGCGAGCCGTGAAGCCGATGACGCGCTGCATCCTGTCGAGAATAGGAATAGTAATACGCCCTCCGAAGAAGTCGTAGCCACCTCTGTTCTTCAGATGCAGTGCTTCCGACACCTCCTGCGATATGCCCATGGAGTCGATAAGCCTTGCGTTTCTTGGGCAATAGCCTATGCCCACCTGCTTGCAGTAGTGTTCTCCCCACCGATTATATGCATAATCGCGTGCCGCTTTGTTCTCTTTGACAAGCAGCTGGCGAGCATACTCATCAGCGACAATCCTATTGGCAATCCACATGGATTCCCGCAATTTGTGTTCCTGCTCCTCCTGTGGAGTGAGTTCCTTTTCCTGTATGTCGATGCCGTATCTCCTTGCCAGAGACTTCACCGCTTCTGGGAATGTGAGGTTTTCATGCTCCATCAGGAAGCCCACCACATTGCCTTGCTTTCCGCATCCGAAGCACTTGTAGGTGCCAGTGTTGGGGAATACGGTGAAGGACGGCGTTTTCTCGGAGTGGAACGGACAGCAAGCATGGAACGTGGTACCACGCTTCTTCAAAGTGACGCAGTCGCCTACGACATCTTTGATGTCCGCTACCGCGAGAATACGGTCTATGGTTTCTTGTTGTATCATAAATCTCTTGCATATTTGTCAATGAGCGAGTCCGTGAACCATTGGGCAAGCAGTTCGTCCTCCTCCTCATATTCAAATGTCATAGGCACCATTCCGTGAGTGATGGGCTTGACATGAATGTTAATGGGGAGGTTATGGAAGATCTGCGCCTCCTGAAGTTTCATGGCAATGTCCTTGCGGACGTGCATTTCAATTGTCTTCATACCTCGTTTCTTCAGAAGCCTTATTTAGCCGCATGTTGGTATAGTTATAAACAGCTCTGCTCATCAGCCAGGCATAAGCATTGTAATCCACTTCCTCATACTCACAGAGAATGACCTGCTGCTCATCGCCGTGGCAGTCCTTTTCACTATCACCTACGATGATATTGACAGGCAGAGAGTGTTCCATCTGCAGGTCAATCATTAGTTGGGCGATGTCTGCAATAACAATAATCTTTTCATTCTTCATAATTTGAAAGTTTTAAGTCAAAAAAATGCCACCAAGTCCACGTCTCCCGACGGAGAGCAAGGTGGACTTCATCTTCAACAACGATACGCGCTATTTCTGTAA
>JAZRYS010000028.1:0-1482 GCA_045600865.1 Candidatus Aphodosoma sp. | reverse complement strand
TTTATTCGGGCATTGGCTACGTCCGTTCCATACACCTTGAATGTGGCAATGTAGTCGATTGGGGTTTTAGTCGTATAGTCCTTTACCACGTATCCCATTTTCACTCCCCAGTCAAACTGGCAGCCTTCGTATTTTTCACTTTCGTAAGTGCTGAATGCCCAGTTGTCAATGATAGGGTTCGACAGCAACTTGGCGTAAGTTATCACTTGGGCAGGATTGAGTTCCTGCGTGCAGAGGCCATCTGCATAGAACTTACCCGTGCTGGTGTCTTCCCAACATTTTTGTGCATAACCGATGGTCTGGTGTGTCGGTTCGCATTGTGGGTGATACACGACATTCGGCCCTAAATCTGCAATCCAGTATATCCCTATGCCTGGTGCTTGGTCAAACTTCAGGTAAGCGCTGTTTGCCGCCATCTCGTTTCTAATGCTACAGAAGCCCAATATCTCGTCTGTAACGACAAGGCCATAGGAGTTTGCAGGTGGCGTTGATGTGTTTTCGCCATTACCTTTCAGGTCATTCTCCCCCTCATAGGTGGCATCAGCACTGGTAGGATGCAATGTGAACGGGTATTGACTTTCTGAGACATTTTCCGGAGTGAGTTTCAGTATCACCGGCACGCCCTTTGGGATGATGTTGCCTACATTTGAGAGTCGCACGATATTATCCTCCACTTTACCGGCGTATGCCTGTGCATTATCAGGAAGGTTATAAGCGCTTTCATCAGAATAGAACGTCGTATAGTAGTCAGTTGTGCTGTTAGGGGCTTGGGTAGCGGTAAGGTCTTTATTCTGATTCTTTCCGCCATTGCTGCTTGTATATTCAAGGCAGGCTGCCACAACGACTTCGCCTACCCAGTACGGATAGTTAGGCCCTTCGACTTTGACCGTGACAATGTCATTATGCTTTAAGCCTTTCAGCGGAAAATCGGCAAATCCGGATTGATACCAACTTGTCCGTGTATGTACAGATTTACCATTTACCGAAATCGTTATATCATAATGACCGTATTTTTCGTTTTCAGTGTCATTCCTATACCATTTTATTCGGGCATTGGCAACATCGGTTCCATACACCTTGAAATCGGCGGTATAAGTGCTTGCCTGTGCATATTGGTATTGTTCCATTACGTATTTAACTTCCATGCCATGGTAGAACGGATGCTCGTCATACTCACGGCTTTCGTAGGTTTCGAAAGTGACGTAATCCTTGACTTCGGCAATGGAAGTATTGATGATAGGATTTGAGCGAAGCTTAGCGTAAGTCGCCACAACGGCACGATTGAGCTCTGTAGTGCAACTTTCTTCTGCATACAGCTTACCCGTCCCGGTGTCTTCCCAACACTCTTGTGCGTAACCGACAGTCGTGTATGTCGGGTCGCATTGCTCGTGATGCACGATCTCGGCCTGCATCATCACCGTGCAGCACAGGGCTGCGAAAAGTGTAAGTAGTTTTTTCATTGAATTAAGGATTTTATTATAC
>JAZRYS010000027.1:0-4124 GCA_045600865.1 Candidatus Aphodosoma sp. | reverse complement strand
AAATCCGACTTCGCTTGTTCTCGAAGAAGTGACAGTGCTTGAGCCAGGTAAACCTTATATCTTTTGCGCGACAGGCGATGAGTTGAAAGTCAGATACACGGGCATTGACATTAGTGCAGAAGCCTTATCTGAGAATGGTCTGATCGGTAACTTCACAGCAGAGGCAGACGTGGCTGAGGGAATGTACCTGCTGCACGATAACAAGTTGGTGAAATGTGGCGAAGGCTGTAAGATCAACGCGAATCGTGCATATCTCGATATGAGCGAAGTAGCAGATTATAGCGGTATCTCACATGCTCCAACACGAGCTCTCTATATCGAGGGTAACGACGCGCTTGGTATCGGCCTGATTGAATGGTCTGACGAGAAGGCTCAGATCTATACTCCTTCAGGTATGCGTATTCCTCGATCGACGAAGGGACTGATGATTATTAACGGAAATAAGGTTATTAAACAATGAGGCATATGAAAAAGAAATATTCAAAGCCTGTTGTCGAAATAATCATCGTCGATACGGCCGATATAATTGCCACCAGTACAAGTGTGCAAGTGGATAATGAAAATATATATAATAGAATATATGGTGACTAAATACAAAATAGGGCGATTCTCAAATGAGGATCGCCCTATTTTGGTTAAGAATTAGCCTCAGGCGAACTTGCTGCCTGTCAATTCCTCCAATTTGAGTCTAAAAGATTAATTATTTCGCGAATTATTTGGAGTTTCGAAAAAAGGTGCATATCTTTGCGCCAACAAATCAAGACACAATGAAAACGAGAACTGAATGTATTGAAATATTAAAAATTCATGCAGCTGAACTTAAGCAAAAGTTCGGTATCGTTTCCATGCGCCTATTCGGGTCTGTCGCGACTGGTAGTAATCATGAGGGAAGTGATGTAGATCTTTATGTCGAAATGCCTGCCAGTTTTCATAATGCTTGTAATGCTATTGACTATCTTGAGAATCTTTTAGGTTGCGATGTCGACTTAATTCGAAAAGGATCAAGGCTTAATCCTGCATTTCTTCAAATGATTCAGAAATATGGAATCGATATATACTCAGCGGCGTGAGGCAATAGCTCTCATTCTAAAACAAGCTCATGATGGTATTTTGCAGCTGAAGCAGTGGACAGATGGGGTTGACATCCTAAGCCTTCCTCAAACTCCACAAGGTGCACAAGATCTTGCGGGGGATGTCATGCTTCTTCAGGCTATTTGCGAAAGTATCAAGCAAATTAATAAAAGAGCCCCAAAGCTGTTGGCTTTGATATCTGAAATACCATGGCATCATGTGATGAGCATGAGAGATCGTATTGCACATGGCTATTTCGATATTGATATTGACTATGTCGAAGAGATTATTAGTAACGATTTAGATCCGCTACTCTCGGCAATTGAGGCTTTATCATCAAGGCTGCCAGGACTATCTGATAACGATTTGTTTTAAATTACAATCAAGGGCGATTCTCAAATGAGGATCGCCCTAATTTGTATGGTTCTCTAGTTTATACTATCGCCTCAATCAGCGTTCGTCCGTTCAACTCAACTGGCGGCAACAAGCCGGAGGTCTTTGTCTTGTTGAAGCAGAATGACACTAGGTAGCCTGTCTTTTGGTTTTTGAGTTTAAGATACT
Organism: Candidatus Aphodosoma sp.; assembly: GCA_045600865.1. Classification (GTDB taxonomy): domain Bacteria; phylum Bacteroidota; class Bacteroidia; order Bacteroidales; family Paludibacteraceae; genus Aphodosoma. Next base: position 2,492 of record JAZRYS010000027.1, on the reverse strand, counting down.
CGAACAGCTGGTTTTCGCCTTTTTTATTGTAACTGTCGCCACGCCAAATCTTCAACTCAATCACATACTCGTGATTGTTGTAGTTGATGATGAGGTCGGTACGGGATTCATCGCGGGTTTCGGCTTCCACATAATAATGTCCTACACCGTTGATGATAGGACGAAGGTAGAGCTGGAACTGCTTACGCCCTTGCTTCTCCACGAACTTAGTGTCCATAGCGCCGTCCTTTGTACGGAAGATTTCGTTGAAGTGCTCAGAGAACTTCTGCAGGAGCAACGGCATGTCCAATCCATCGCCCTTAATGAACTGAGGTTTCTCGATAGATCCTGCTGAGTAAATCTCCGAGTCATTCTCTTCTGCCATGAAATATTCATAGATGCAAGTCTCAAAGATACGACTGGAAACGGAGAACGTACCATTATGGACATTGATAAAATTGAACATTTCTGCTAGTTGGAACGCCTTGTTGAGTGGGTTGTATTTTCGAGATTCACCAGAAAAGAGGTGCTCTTTAAGCAAGGATTTCAAGTCGGGGAACTGTTCTATCTTCTTGATCATGTCATCAAAGAGGGTGTTGCGCTCGTTGAGCAATGCCTTGACAGCATTACGAAGGCCTTCCTGCGTCCAGTCATCCTGCTCGTCCATCAACTGGCAAAGACGGGAAACGAGGAATGGATAACCACCCGTATATTCGCGAATCCATGATGCCACTTCTTCGGTGTTCATACCCTTGTGGTGGTCAGCCTCATATTCATCAAGCATACCCTTGATGCCAGCAGCAGACAGACTCATATCGACGTTGAAAGGCACAGCAATGTTCCATGGTGAGTTATACAGGTGCTCGTCTTCTGAACGCATCTTCAGCTTAAGATTCTTGATATCATAGACACCTGCAAGGATAACGGATTGGAAGGTCTTGAACATTTCGCGCGACAGGAACATATTGCGAAGCACACCCAAAAATTTGATGAACCCGTCATTGTTGCTGGCTTGATCAACCTCGTCAATCAATACTACTACTGGCTTTTCGGATAGAGTACATAATTCATCAATAATCTCAGAAAAGTCAGTGCTGGCAATTTCCTTACATCCCAGTGGCACGACATCTTTGAGAAGCGACTGCATGGCCTCAGACGATCCGTTGACTCTTGCGTGTCTTTTCAGGATCTTAAGAAACTCGGCACAAACATTCTCTACAGCAACAAATGAACTGTCACCAAGTCCTTCAAAACTGATGCTAAAAATGCAATATTCGTTCTTTAGGTAATTGGCCAAAGCGGCCAGAGTAGTAGTCTTGCCATATTGCCTGCCACGATTGATACAGAAATAGTCACCCTTGGCAATCATCTTGCGGATGATTTCCAGGCGCTCGGTGATGTCCACCATATAATGTTCATTCGGGCGACAGGTCCCTGCGGTATTGAATATTTTCATGCTGTTATCAATTCTTTGACGCAAAATGTTCAATTCTTTGACGCAAAATGTTCAATTCTTTGATACAAAATGTTCAAATCTGTGTGCAAATCTAATGCTTTTTCTCTACATTACCAATAACTTGCACATAAAAACTGTAGAAATTTAACATTTCAAAGACGTTATTTGTATCCAGAAGTCTTTTTTCATCTTTTCCCACTACGCCAGCCTCTTGATGAAGCGGAGGCCATCGTGTCCTCGATCCTGGCCTTCGTTCTGGAAGTAGTTTTGTCATATTTACGTACTGAAATATGACGTCTGGAAATTGTTTCGTCATATTTAGGTACTGAAATATGACGTCCGGAAATGGTTTTGTCATATTTAGGTACTGAAATATGACGTCCGGAAATCGCTTCGTCATATTTAAGTACTGAAACATGACGTCCGGAAATTGCTTCGTCATATTTAAGTACTGAAATATGACCAACAGAAAATAAAACATCCCATCGTGCGGAAAATAAAGAATTCCGCAGGATGGGATGTAGTTTTATGTAGCCTCGCAACCTAATTCCGGGTTGGAGGACAGGGGTTTGTCGGAGTCGGATCAGATGCCGAGGCTCTGGCAGATCACCTTGAGCTTAGCTTCTGCGGCTGCTGAAGCCTTCTCGTAGTCGCCATCGAACTCTGCAGGAACCTCGCAGTAGAACTTGATCTTTGGCTCGGTGCCTGAAGGACGTACACTGACCTTGATGCCACCCTCGGTGAAGTACTGGAGTACGTTAGAGGTAGCTGGCATGTCAACGTCGCTGACATTGCCCTCTGCATCAACCTGCTTGAGAGTCTTGAAGTCCTTAGCAAGGACAACCTTCTCGCCAGCGAGCTCCTTAGGAGGATTAGCGCGGAAGTTCTCCATCATAGCCTTGATCTCGTCAGCACCAGACTTACCTGGCTTGGTTACGCTGACAGCCTTCTCCTTCTGGAAACCATAGTCCTTATAGATGCTGAGGAGGAGGTCGAAGAGGGTCATGCCCTGATCCTTAGCCCAAGCTGCGATCTCGCAGATGAGACAGATAGATGC
>JAZRYS010000026.1:0-2510 GCA_045600865.1 Candidatus Aphodosoma sp. | reverse complement strand
GTGAGAATGCAGAAGACACAGCAGCTGGTCAACAACCCTATTTCGGAAGAAGCACTTGAACTCATAGGCTTCTACGATGGCGAGCACAATCCCGATGACAAGGTATTCCCTGAGTTCAAGGACAAGATGACAGGCACAGTCTTGAAGAACTGGCTAAAGGCAGCTGGCATCACCAAGCACATCACCTTCCACTGCGCACGCCATACATTCGGCTCATTGCAGGTTGATGCTGGTACAGGAATCTACACCGTTCAGCACATGCTCGGTCACAAGAACGTAGAGACCACTCAGATCTATGCGAACATGGCTGACGAGAGCAAGCGCGAGAGCGTGAACCGCATCACCTTGAAGCCAAAGACAACTCCACAGTTGAAAGTGGTCGGACAGGGATGATGAGGGCTTGTTGGTTTGCTTTTAGAACCAAATGAGACCAAACCAGACAAACTTCTTGGACAAATGACAGAAAATGAGAACCAATTTCACTTGGCTCTCATTTTTCGTTATACCTTTGTCGCAAAAACAACAAGCAATATGAAGAAACAAGGTCGAGTATGAAATCATACTGACTCCAAGTATGATTCCTAAATAATCATAAATAACTGGTATAGAGAAGGAACACCGGCTCGTTATATGCCGTATTCTTCTTACCTTTGCACACGCAAATCAGATTTCAGCACGCAACTTTCTTACAAAACCACAAAAAACAATGAAAATAGAATCGCCATCATCCATTACACCTCGTGAGGCATCCGTCCGACTTGAATGGATCTCCACACGAATCCTACCAGGAGTGGGAGTGCTCCTGCTTTCCATTCCACTATGCCAGTGGACAGACTCAGTCTTGCCAGACGGTGTTGTACCTGGCTATGTAATCTTCCTTCTGTCTGCTACTGTACTTTGGTCAATCTACATGACTGTGCAGTATGCTTTTGCTGGAATTACCCAGACAAGGAAGGCGAAGAATAGCGCCCAGGATAATGTGAATCACATTGACACCACCATCAATGAGCCTACCGAGCAGCATCCAGTCTATCTTTTGGAGGCTAAGCCAGTTATCAGCGAACAAGAATCTGTTGCTGTTGCAGACGAAGCAGAAGACGTCGAAGAGATAGTCGATGCGGAAGTTGTTGAAGATACTTGTATGTCTGAGGCAGAAGTGTCATCAAAAGACTATCATGCCACTACAACCTATCAGCAAGGCATAGATGACTTCTACCAGAGTCAGGCAGAATATCAGAAGAAGAGAATACAGACCATACACGAATACCTCCTTTATATCATGTCCCCATTTATATATGAGGAAGACATGGAAGACTTCTGTACAGACCTGCTTAGATTCGCTATGGATCACACCTACCGTCCAGAAGTTGAATGGAAGCGCTTCAAGGCTAAGTTGAATAGCTTTGATGTCCGTCATCTGCTTTGGAGCATAGCCGTAAGAATGGGATTAGGCAAGGGCAAACTGTTCAGCAATGAAGATTGTGCCTGTTACATAGAATGTCGCTTCCCAAGCCTATGCGTAACTGCCAGTGGAGAACCATTGTCGCATAACACGCTCAAGAACCTTACTGTCACTCCCAACAGCGATCAGATTCATTGTGACAATCCCGGAGCAGACGGATTGATGTTTCATATCCCTTCACAGCTCGGAGTGCAGTAAGGGAGAGCACAAGCAAAGATCGCCAGTTGCCCTATAATTAGTCTGTAAATTCAGACCGCCATATTCAAGCCACATCGGAACCTCATTTCAGCTGTGGTTTTTTCTGTGACTTTTTCCATGTTGCATAAAGAATTTTTGTTCTGAGCATTGTAAATTCCCAACTGTTATGCGTTGTCACTTCATATTTGTAACTGCCATAACTTGCCATAAAACTACGATTTATCTGCGAACAATGACCAAAAACAAGCCACATCTGCGTGTTTGTTTCGTTTTGCAGGAGTTATGAAAAAGTGGTTTGCCCTCCGATTCATCACGCAGTTCCTTTGCGGCACGATTCCACTAAAGGACTCGTGCACGTAAATGAAGAAAGAAGATCTTACGTTCAATGACCTTCCACAGGTCGTTGCCCAGCTTCGGGATGAAGTGATGGGCATGAAGGTGTTACTGCAGAGCCTTCAGAACAGACCAACTCAGCAGAGAGAGAACAGGCACCGCCCTGTTACGCCAGAGCGAGTTGCCGAGTACACCAACATTCCACTTGCGACCATCTACCAGAAACTCGCAAACGGAGAGATTCCAGGAACCAAGCCAGGCAAGCGATGGGTCATCTACCTTGATGAGATTGACAAGTGGCTTGAAGTGAACCGCAAGAATCCCATTCCTCTCACGGACGCGGAGATAAATGAGGGAATTAGGAAGTCCAACCGTCGCAAGCCAAAGGCAAAGGACTGGATGGAAGATGCGAGCGCAAGCAATGGAAGCACAGGGAACGCTGGCAACATGGTTGCTAACGGCGGCGAGTCCATCAATGACGGCAAGTCCAACAATGAGAGTGAGGCAAACGAAGGTA
>JAZRYS010000025.1:0-2113 GCA_045600865.1 Candidatus Aphodosoma sp. | reverse complement strand
CAGTATCAATGTCAGAGGAGGATTGTTATTCTCATCTGTACTGTATGTGAGTTTGAGAGTACACGTCACCACATCGTCAATTGACGAAGGAGTGAAATATATCCTGTATTTAGTCGTGCCGTGGCAGTTGCATTTTGCCATGCCATCAACAACCTGTTCCAAACGGAAATGGTTATCGTCATTGCCGATAAGTTCAGCATTCATAAACGGCATGTTCCAATATTCAATTTCCACCTCTTTTGGTTTACTCTCTTCGCCTATCAACTGTCCTTCAAAATCAATGGTGCTGCCGCTGACTATTTCTGCTCCAGAATATTTCAGTTGTTTGTCGGTCTTTTGAGTAACTTGAACAGCAAGGGAACAATTGTTAAGACTTGTTACTTTTATTCCTGTCTCGGTTCCAGAGAAAGTGTACTCCCTTATATTTGCATCTTGATATATAAAATTGCCAGTAGAAATCTCAGTTCCATTATTGTTTTGAATAGTATATGATGCTCCTAATAACGAAGTTGAAGTTCTGTGAACAGTACCAGTCATTTCTTCAGGGGTGCTACCTAAGGCAAAAGTATATGTGCCTGTATTCGAAATAGTCTGGTTAAAACAATATTCACCGCACGACCCGCCCCGAGTAAGATAGAATGTGTGGGTTTCTGAAACAGCATCATAATCTTCATCATCAATGGTTGTTTCTTCGGCTGTTGCTGTCAACTCGTAATATCCATCAATTGTAAATGTCAAAATCTTATCATCAGAAATGCTTGCATCTGGAGATATCGTAAACGACACATCTCCTCCTGTATCACCTTTTGTAGTAACAGAACCTATTTCACTGAGATCAATAGTGCCTTCAGATGCAATAATGGTTGCGCCATCTTCAAATCCCACTGGCCAAGATATTTTCTGTACGGTATTCTTGCTTATGCCGGTAAGATCTATCTTCACTTCTTCACGTGTCGTGCCTATATATCCTACAAGTTTCAATTTACCCTCATGCAGAACATCATCATCGTCTGCCATATATTCCACCATTACAGCGACATCACCAAAGTCGCCACAGCCTGTACCAAGATGGTTCTGGTCGGAATCCACTACTTTGAAATATTGGTTGCCTGAGGTAATGATGGCTCTTACAGGGCCATTCAGGTTGGAGTATTTGGCAACATTTCTAATCAGCATCTGCTTTGGCACACTTGTCTGACATGAACCAAAGTCGTATTCCGTAGTGGTGCCATCCTCGAAATATGAGGCTTGGGTGACTTTGACGTTGAAGAAGTAGTTGTTGTTGCCAACTCCATCAAAGGTTAAACCTGTAGCATCACTGGATAGAGATATAGGACCTCCAGAACCTGATTTTGCAAAATAATCTTGTGTTTGTGATGCCACATCATTGTTTTGCGAACCAACAGTTTCTCTAATAGTAATCGTTGTGAATCCAAAAATATCACCTAAAAGATTTCCAGCCAAACTATATTCATACGACAACTCACCAACTGGATAAGGAGTTCCATCACCTCTGGTTTTGAAAGTGGCGATAGTGGCAGTAGATGTTATGTTTCCTGTGCTTTCATAAATATATGCATCACATCCACCTGATGGTGCCTTTACAATCACATTGTATGTAACAGGAAGAACAAAGTAATCCTCTCCATTATCAACATTTTGCATATCTGCCGTTGCCGTCAACTGAACAGGAGTGCTCTCATCAGTTACAGCAACCGCTGTCAGTGTCCAGATATCATCAGTATTACTCAGCGACACTTTTCCGGCAGTTCCTGCAATTGCATAACTTATTGTCGCTTCACTGATAACTTCACCATTCTCATTCACAACATGAGCGATGAGTTCAAATTCATCACCTACATACAAATTCTTCAACAATTCTTCCTGCTCCCACACTATCATGCATATCTCCTTGTCTGTAACTGCGAATTCAGCACTTGCAGTTAATCCTTCATGTATATCTGTTGCAGGAATGGTGATTGTCAATGTTGCAGTTCCCACACCGTATGCCCAGAAGGTAATACCTGCCTCATAGTCATCTGATGCTGTTCCATCAGCCTTATACACCTTGATTACACTTGTGTCTGATGACGAAATCGTCACTCCACCATCG
>JAZRYS010000024.1:0-13964 GCA_045600865.1 Candidatus Aphodosoma sp. | reverse complement strand
CTGTGCTATATTATTTCGCTTTGCGCATTGTCTTTCGCGCCTCGGCAAAACCAAACAAGTTTGATCTTGCTCTCGGCTTGTCGACAATTCGCTCTTACAGAGCTTATTGTGACTTGCGAAACTTGAGTCAATTATCAATTCTCAATTCTCAATTAAAAAAATCGCTTATGAACAATATTTTATCGCTGATTCTGACGAGTGGAATGGTGGTGACCCTGTTCACCCTCCGTTCCACGCGGAAGAAGGCCAAGGCCGAGGCGAAATCGGCTGAAATTGACAACGCCCAGCGGCTTGTCGAGAACTTCGACACCTTTATCGTGAAACCTCTTAAAGACCAAGTAGATGAACTTAAAAACTCTGTCCAAACCCTTCAGATGGCGATACGCCAGATTGGCGATTGCCCTCATCGCGATGACTGTCCTGTTGCTGACATGCTTGACCGCCTGCAAGAGCAGCCAGAAGGCGAGCGAAAGCCACTGCCTCCGCCGGCAGAGCCTTACGAGTAGTAGAGACGCGGCATGTCACGTCTCTACATTCCCCTCCACAAAGGGAGCACTCGTTTTTGCGTAGCTGGCTTCCCTGGCTGCTGCTTGTCATAGTGGTATATAGTGCTGTTTTCTGATTTTTCGGTCTCTGCTGCCGTCCGGAGGAAGCATCCAGAGCACTGGCGTGCGGAAATAGTCGGGCAGAACGGGTTCTGGACCTTTGCCGTCCGTGAAGATGATTAGTCCCTGATAACGGCTTTTGTGGGCGGCGGCATAATCGAATACTGGCTGATAGTCGGTGCCTCCGCGGCCTGTAATCTCTATGCTGGATGTGACTGCCTTTTTCATCGACACAGGCTCGCCTTGCAGTTCTGCATCAAACTGAACGACGTCAATCTCCTCTATGCCATATCTGAAGAATCTGTTGATGATGCCGAAGAAGTCGCTGACCATCTCCTTGGTTGTCGAGCCACTGACATCTATTGCCACAAGCAGCCGTGTGGTGAGTCGGTAGAGACTGCCGAGGTTCTGAAACCCCGAACGGCGGTTAGGTTTCATGCGTGTGAGCCGTCGCTGGCAACTGATGACATCCGAGCGGAAGGACTGAAGCACGCGTCGATAGTCGATGCGCACCTTGCTTGAGGCAACAATCACCTCGGCAAGATTGCCGGCCAAAGAGCCCCATTGCTGGATGTTGTCTATCATGGCATTGATTTCTGCTGCCGCCATCGCATCTTCCTGCCATAACGCAGACTGCTGGCCGATGGATTGCTGCCAGTCATCACTCGCAGACATACGGGCGATGGCCCTTGCGTAATATTCAAAGTGCTGCCCTCTCTCAAGACCCATCTCTTCGGGCGAGGTCAGCACTATATGTTTCAGCCTGTAATTGTCAGCAATGACGCAGTTGCTGCCCATGGTGACTGCATGGGCAGGGCATTTCTCAGGTTGGCGTTCGTAAGGGTGCTTGAGCAGGATGCGTATGCATTCTGTCTTCAGGGTCTCCTCGAAGAGTTTGTTTGACATCTCGTTGCACAGAATAGGGTTATATTCTATCCTGCGCCTTCCTGAACGCACGGGACACTGCATCTCGGTGTTCTCCGTCACGCTGTGCGACATGAGCACCTTAAGCAGGGCTGGCTCCATCAGAAACCAGTCCATGGTCAGTCGTTCAATCTTAGAGTTCACAGACAAAGGAGATTAACTGCTGATATATGCCGTCTGCCTTGAGTGCAAAGAAAACACCTACGTTAGGATAAAGTCCGTCCGTCAGCAGGCTTGCGAAGTGAGCCATGGCTTCTTTGCGGCTCTCAAGATAGGCGAGGTATGCCGTAAGGTTGTCGATAATGATGTTCTCGTCAACGCCGAACTCGCCAACCTGTATGTAGCGGTATATATCCTCGTTGATGACCGAGAGCTGGTGAATCTGCAGTGATTTCAGTTCTTTCTCGACTCTCTTGAAGTCGCACAGCACATCCTTGCCGCTAATCTCGCGCATCTCGTTGAGTGCAGCAAAGAAGGCTGCAGTTGCCCGGATACCTATTATTCCGGCGATGAACACTTTGTAATCTTCGTTCAGCTCTGCCACTCCTTTGATGAGGTCTGAAACTTTCTTCCATGCACGGCGGTCGGGCGACTTCTCCAATCCCTGATACTGGTTGACTTTCTCCGTGTCGCCGTCAAGCCATTCGCCATGATCGCGTATGAATCCTGTCACGCGGTGGTCGAGTCCCTCCTCGTCTGCCCAGAGCAGCCATTCGGCCACTGTAGGTGCAAAGGCATATATGTTGAAGCGGCTGACCAGTGCGGGGTCGAGATCTGTGAGCTGATATTCCTCGCCATCGTTTACTGCCGAGATGAGGATGCTTCCTTCCGGCAGATTCTTGCCTGCCAGTTTGCGGTTGAGCGCAAGGTCCATGATGGTCTGCAGCACCTCGGGACGTGCACGGTTCAGTTCGTCGAGAAAGAGCACTATCGGCTTGCCGTCCGTAGGAAACCAGTAAGGCGGCATGAATTCAGTCTTGCCTGTCTTTTCGTCTTTGTTTGGCAGGCCTATGAGGTCGCCAGGGTCGCTCATCTGTCCGAGAAAGAGCGACACTACCTTCATGCCACGATTCTGATAATATTTCGTGAGAATCTCGCTCTTTCCTATGCCGTGACGGCCTGTGAGCATTATGTTCTGTGCGGCAGGCATAGTGTCGAGCAACTTGCGGAGCTTATGTTCTGATATTGTTATTGGCATTGTTTCTTATTTTTCTACTGGAATAATGGTGAATCCTTTAGGGAATACCTCCTGTGCCTGGTGTATCAGTTTTTCGAGGCTGCAGGTAAACTCGCTTATGCTGGTTACGTCTGTTCCTATTGTTTCTGGATTGATGTTGCCCACAATGACAGTGTCAAGAAATGGCAGGGAGATTCCTGGTGCGGAGCATTCAGGCTTGAACTTGTCGTTGCCTGGTATGATGTGATACTTGTTGATGACATCCCGATGCTTTTCCAGGAAGTCGCGCACTCTGGTTATCTGACCTGCAAGGAGTGGCACGCATTTAGGAAAATCTGTTGCAGAAAAGGTTGCCAGCACTGCCAGTGCGCTGAAATCCTTGCTTTTGTATTGGTTGTAATACTCAATCGAAAGGTTGCCTGTCACTGTGGCTTTCACGATGATTGATGTCTCGCCTGGCGTGTTGCCTTCTGTCACTGTTATGCTGTACCTATAGAGGGTATCTTGGTACCTCCAGTCAACGACTGACTCCTGTGGACCTAACAGTCCTTCGAGCAGAGGCATGATTACAGGCTCTACCATCTTGCGTATTGAGCGTTCCTTGCCTTCCTGACGCAGTTTCTCCTGTCTCTTCTCCTCTTCGGCGGCACGTGCGGCCTGCTTTGCCTTGCGGAGTTCTGTCTGTCTTGGCACGAGACGTGACTCTGGGTCATATTCTTCAAGAGTCAGATTCACTTTGTCGGGTGGGAAATCTTTCCATTCATCGGCATCTGGAATGACATAAACCTTCTCGGCATCAACATATTTCAGTACAGTCTCGGCCATCTGGCTGTTTCCGACATGAATGACGCACCCCTCAGGAATATGCTCAAAACGGTGTACTATGTATGGCAACTCATTGCCTAACAGCACAAAATGTTTCAGCATGTCGTCCCACGGATAGCGCACATCTGCCTGTGGATAGGCCTGCAGGTACTCTATGCCCGATATATGATATGCCCTGCGGAAAGAGAGGGGAAGGCACGTGACTCTCGGAGCCTGAACTCCCTCCATTTCGATAAGCGTATCGGGTATGTTTACGTTGTATCGGTGCGACCCTGTGTTCTTTATTGATATGGTGCCTTCGTGCAGGATGACGTTTTTCGTCTTTATGTCTCTCGCCGCAACTGCTCCATTCACAAAGGCAATGTTCACCTCCCTTACCGTGCCTGGTATCTCTATCGTATCATAACTGCACAAGGCCTCTTGCATCTCTTCCTTTGAAATGGAGATGATGCCGTCCGGAAAACAATAGTCTGCCATGTCTTATCTATAGAACTTGGTGTAACTCTCACCCGAGTTGATGATGTATATTCCGTTCAGGAGTTCCGGAAGTTCAATCCATGGACCTTCGTCGCTCCAGAATTCATATACTATGATGCCGGCAGCATTCATTACCCTAACCAACGCATGTTCTGTGCCGAAACCTACGAGCAGCACCCTGTTGCCTACCACAAGGAATCCCCGGCCATTCTTGTCTTTTTTGGCCTCGACCTTGTCGCGCATGATGGTGAACCGCTTCTCTTCGCCAAGCCTTGTGGTGGTGAAGCTGTAAGGCTCACCTGCAATGATATCCACGTAAGCCTGGGTGTTCATGTCGAAAAGGTATAGCTGGTCGTAATCCTTCAGTCTCTTTGTGTCGAAAGTGATTCTATATAGGTCGAGGTCGTTTGCTGCAATGACGCCTATGTTCTGGCCGATGATGCTCTGTTCGGCATTTACCGAGGCACGTCCCCATTCAGGTGAGGCAAATATCTGCGGCAGGCTGTCCGGACCAAGCCACTTAGTGCCGTCATAGCCATTTTCGAATGCTCCCGAACCACTTGCACAGCCAACCAGTACTACAGTGTCGCTGTATTTTGCTCCAGATATTGCTATGCGTAGGACGTTGAAATCCTCCTCGTCGGCAAAATCCCCGGCCATTGCCTTGCCGTAATCCATCGTAATGCTGGTTCCTGCATTGTCCGTTTGAACGAACATTGCGTCGCCAGGCTGCATCACGTTTCTCCTGCCAATGGCTTCTGCCGTGTATTTAGGTGCTGTTGCCCATTGCAGTCCGACAGGATAGTGCACCTCTTCAACTACTCCCTCGAACTCCATTGCTCGGAGGTCGATAGGTGCCGAGAAACTGTTCACTATGATGTTCCTTCCGGCATTTTCGCGTTTGCCGTCGGTATGGTCAAGCTCAAATCTGTGGTTCTTGCCTGGATTGAGCCTTCCGACAAAGGTATGATACGATGGTATGGAGTCTGTAAGCCTGTAGGCCTGCCATGCCTTGAGTTGCGTCATCATGGAACTTATATTCTTCCAGCCTTTGCTCTCACCATATTCATATATCTTCCTGTTCTCGTCAAGGATTTTCATGTATGTGGTGTCAACAGGGATTCCCTTGTATTCCCATATAGTATCCCGTGGATTTTCCGTAGATACGTTCAGCCACATTTCCACTTCTGCGAGCGGATTTCCCTCCTTGAAATAGACAGCTGCCTGTTTATTCCCGTCTGCCTTGAGAATCAGCTGTTTCTCGCCTGCATTGTTTTCCAGCCTGTTTGCCACATAAAGCGTTGCCTCTGGCTCTACGACGATGCCTCCCTGTGTGTAAATCTTCAGGTCATGGCATTCTGCCGTGGTGCCGTTGGGTATCGTGCATTTGGCCAGCATCTCGACGCTGTAATCCTCCCTGCCTGGCTCAAGGTCGCTTCTCTCCCAGTTGCTGCGGTCGTTCCACTGTCCGTTCTTCACAAACTTCAGGTATCCTCTGTGAACGTCGAAATTGCGGCTGATGAGAGGTGATTTCCCGCCTGTATTGTTGACGGCATACGCACTCAGCTCGAAACTGCCCATGCGATAGCAGGTCAGCAGCGTGTCGCCAGACACTTTTGCAACCGACGTGTCCGACGATGTGAAGTAGAATCTGGTGCCGTGGGTGTAGTTGCTGTTGACCAGCACATTCAGATTGTAGTCCTTCACTGTCGAGGTTATAATTGGCTTCTGCCCCTCAACGACGTTCTCTTCCCAGTATATGGTGGTGTTTGCCACAGGGATGTCTATGACAGTGTCGCTTGTGCTCTGGTAGTAGTTTTTGTTCTCTTTCACCATTGCAGTGACGGTGACTCTTCCAGGTCCTTTCACCTTCAGGTAATTATTGCCAACTATCTCTGCCACTGTCGGGTCGCTTGTGCTGTAGAATACAGAGTCGTGGTTCTCAAGATACTGTGTGTGCAGCTCTGTCCCTTCGCTGAGGTTTGTGAGGCTCTTGAAGTCTGTGCCGTTCCATGTTATTGGCCTGTAGCCTTTGTTCACGTCGAACCTAACGACGCTGTCGTTGCTGTAATATGCCACTTTCTCGCCGAGGAAGTTGTATGTCTCGTATATTGTCACCGTAGCGAAGATTCCCCTGCCGGCATTCATTGCGGTCATGGTGGAGCCTTGCACGTTGACGAACGTTGATGACTGTGAGTGGTAGTCTTCGGCAGAATAATATATTGCCGCAATGGAGTCTGTGTTGCTGTGAGCAGCGGAAAGCTGCACGCTCTCTCCGCACAGCATGTTGCCCAACTGGCATGTCCAGTGCAGGTTTGGCGAAATCTTGGTTGTCCTGATGTAACCTGTTATCACTGTGTCGCTGTGTGCCGGCACAATGTTGGTTATGGTGGCGCGAATGTATATCTTGCCGAGTTCTTCGCCCTCGCCTTCGTTGTAGCAGTTCAGCACTGTCACGGCATTGCCGTTGAGGGTTACGTATTGTGCCATCTGAGGGTCGGCCAAGGCAAAGCTGCAATCAAAACCCGTCAGGTCGTCAGACGCTATTCTCAGTGTGTCGGTGGCTCTGTATGCGATATTCTCAGGGTTTTCCCAACGGAACTCTATCCCGCTCTGTGCCCACATCTGTGAGGCCACCATGATGACCAGTGACAAAAATATTTTTTTCATATCATCGAAAAATTAATGTGCTTCTAACCAGTTTTCTCCCACTCCGATATCAACCTTCAGCGGAACGCTCAGCTTATATGCCCCTTCCATCTCTTCGCGGACGATTTCGCTCAGACGTTCTATTTCCTCTGGCGGACAGTTGAAGTTCAACTCGTCATGCACCTGAAGTATCATCTCGGCTTTCAGTCCTTCGCGTTGCAGCCTCTCGTCTATCCTGACCATTGCTATCTTTATGATGTCAGCCGCTGTGCCCTGGATAGGTGCGTTAACGGCATTGCGCTCCGCAAATCCGCGGACGTTGGCATTTTTCGAGTTTATGTCAGGCAGGTAACGTCTGCGGTGCATCAGTGTCTCGACATAGCCTTTCTCACGTGCATGAGTCATTGCCTCTTCCATATACTTCTTCACTCCGCTGAAGTTGGCGAAATATCCGTCGATGAATGCTTTAGCCTCACCTCTTGATATTCCAAGCCTCTCAGACATGCCAAAGACTGACATGCCGTATATTATGCCGAAGTTGATAGTCTTGGCTTTGCGTCTCATGTCTGACGTCACCTCGTCAATACCCACACCGAAAAGAGCAGAGGCTGTTGCGCTGTGGACATCCATGTCATCGTTGAAGGCTTTTGTCAGTTGCCTGTCGCCCGAGAAATGAGCCATCAGTCGGAGTTCCACCTGCGAGTAGTCGGCCGAGACGAATTTCCATCCTTTGCTTGGCACGAAGGCTTTGCGTATCTCTTTCCCCTGCTCGCCGCGCACAGGAATGTTCTGCAGGTTAGGGTTGGACGACGAGAGTCGCCCTGTGGCGGTGACAGCCTGATTGAATGATGTGTGCACCCTGCCTGTCCGTGGGTTTATCAGTTTTGGCAATGCCTCGATATAGGTGCTCAGCAGTTTTTTCACGCCTCTGTAATCCAATATCATGCCTACGACTTCGTGCTTGTCTCTTATCTGTTCCAAGGTCTCTTCGTCTGTCACGTACTGACCTTTCCTGGTCTTTTTTGGTTTTTCCAGCAGCTGCAACTTGTCGAAAAGCAGTTCCCCGACCTGTCTTGGAGAGCTGATGTTTATTGCCTCTCCTGCAATCTCGCGAATCTCTTTCTCTATCTTTGCCATTTCAGCATTCATCTGCTGAGCCGTCTGTCCGAGAGTTTTGTCATCAATGAGTACCCCTCGATTCTCCATCCTGACAAGCACTTTAGCCAGTGGTATCTCAACATCCCTGTATAGTTCTGTAACACCGTTTGCCTTCATCTCTTCTGTCAGTTTCGGCATCATCGAGACAAGCTTGTCTGCCGTTTCAGGCTGTTCTCTCCTCACTTCCGGCTGTAGCAGGTACTGTGCAAGCATTGTGTCGTCAATTTCGCCATCAAGTGTCATGCCCTTTTTCTCCAGTTCCTGGATTGCCTTCTTGACGTCATAGCATATCTTGCCGATGCTCTTGTCGGCAAAAAGCTGCCTGAGTCTCTCTTCGGGCAGTATTACGGACTCATCTGCGTCTGCCGCTATATTGATGCTGCTTTCGTTCATGACGAAACCTATCTTACCTGACTGCCGGATTTTATTTTCGTACTCTTCAATTTCCTTGTCTGTTTCCAGGTGTCTTATCTTTGAACTCTGACCCTCTGGTGCCATGGTGCTGAACAGGTCTGGTTCTGCCGCTGGTGTGCTGAACAGGTCTGGCTCAGCAGCTGCTCCCATTTTCTTCAGCAGAGTCTTGAACTCCAGTTGCTCGTATAGCTCTCTCAATGCAGGAGTGTTGATATCTTTCAGGGCGAAATCCTCTTCGTTGAATTCAATAGGGGCATCTTTGGCTATTGTTACCAGCCACTTTGAGAACTCCAGTTTCTCGCGTCCTTCGACGACTTTCTTTTGCAGTGCACCCTTGATTTCATCCGTATGCTGGAGCATATTGTCGATTGAGCCGAACTGCTGAAGCAGCTTGACGGCGGTCTTTTCTCCGATACCCGGACAGCCAGGCACGTTGTCTGACGCGTCACCCATGAGTGCCAGGAGGTCGAGCACCTGTCCGGCATTTTCTATCCCCCATTTTTCGCAGACTTCCTTTTCGCCCCATATCTCGGCAGGCTTGCTCCCCTGACCAGGTTTCAGTATCTTGATATGTTCGTTCACGAGTTGCCCGTAGTCTTTGTCGGGTGTCATCATCAGCACCTCGAAACTTTCTTTCTCAGCCTGTACGGCCAAGGTGCCTATGACATCGTCCGCCTCGTATTTTGGAACGACGACTACGGGTATGTTCATTGCTTCCACAACCTTCTTGACGTATGGCACAGCAAAGCGGATATCTTCGGGCGTAGAGTCTCGTGTGGCTTTGTATTCAGCGTAGGCCTCGTGGCGGAATGTAGGGCCTCCCGGGTCGAACACTACTCCTATGTGTGACGGCATGAATCGTGTCTTCACATCCTCCAAAGTGTTTACAAAGCCGAAGATGGCCGATGTATTCTCTCCTTTCGAATTGATGCGTGGCATTTTCAGGAAAGCGTAATATGCCCTGTAAATCAAGGCGTATGCATCGAGTAAGAGCAGTCTTTTCATCATACGAAAATATTTCCGTGCAAAGTTACGAAAAATATTTCATAATAGGCCGCTTGTATCGGAAAAATTTTCTAACTTTGCAGCAAAAATAAATAACGCATAATTATATGGCTTACAAGAGTAATGTGATGATTGTACGTCACGGTCTGCTTGCAAAATTGGTGCGCCTTTGGAGCGAGGACAGACTCATTGAGGAGATAGACCATCTTCCAATCCAACTCAGCCCGCGCCAGTCGAAGGCTCGTGGGCGTTGTTGCATCCACAAGGAACGTGCAGTCTGGAAATACAAGATGTTCCCTTTGATGGGTTTTGACATGAGCGATGAGTCAGACGAGTTGACGCCGCTCTCGGATTATGCAGGAAGGGCTCTCTCCCGTCGCGAGCGTGAGAAACGCAACATTATGTGCGTGATGGATGAGGCTTGTTCTTCTTGCGTTCAGACAAATTACGAGATATCAAACCTTTGCCGTGGTTGTGTTGCCCGTGCCTGCTACATGAACTGTCCTAAGAGTGCAATTCATTTCAACGAGAATGGCAAGGCTGAGATTAACCACAATATCTGTATTTCATGCGGCAAATGTCACGAAAGCTGTCCATATCATGCGGTCATCTATGTGCCAATTCCTTGCGAGGAGGCTTGCCCTGTCAAGGCAATCTCGAAAGATGAATATGGTGTTGAGCATATAGACGAGACTAAATGTATATACTGCGGCAAGTGCCTTAATGCCTGTCCTTTCGGTGCTATCTTCGATATCTCTCAGGTGTTTGACGTGCTTGAACATATCAAGAACCCTTCCAGGAAGGTAGTCGCTATGGTGGCTCCTGCCATTCTGTCGCAGTTCAATGCTCCAAAGGAGAAGATCTATGCGGCCATCAAGGAGATTGGTTTTGACGAGGTGATTGAAGTGGCATACGGTGCGGACGAGACAACACGTACCGAGAGTGCCGAACTTTTGGAAAGACTTGCCGAGGGTCAGACATTTATGACTACATCGTGCTGTCCTTCTTATATTCAGCTGGTCAAGAAACATTTGCCTGAGATGGAGCGATATGTATCTACGACTCTCAGTCCTATGCGTTATACGGCGCGTTATGCACGCGAAAAATTCCCTGATGCCGTGAATGTCTTTGTCGGCCCATGTATTGCGAAGAAGAAGGAGGCTGAATATGCCGACAATGTAGATTATGTAATCACTTTCGAGGAAATCGGCTCAATTTTTGACGGTCTTGACATCGAGGTTGAGGAGATGGCTCCTCTTCATATCGACGAGAAGGCATATATCCATAGTCATGGCTATGGCCATACGGGTGGTGTGGCAAATGCAGTGGAACAGCATCTCGGAAAGAAAGTCAATTATCTTGCAGTGAGCAACCTCAACCGCAAGAACATAGCCCTTCTCAAGGCATACGCAAAGACAGGCAAGTGTCCTGCCAAGTTCATTGAGGTTATGGCATGTGAGGGAGGCTGTGTGACAGGTCCTGTTATTCATAACGACAAGAGTGCCTCTCAGACAAATTACACCAAGGCTCTCGAAGAACTTGCAAAAGAATACTGAAAAAAGAAAGAGACAGGCTTCAATGCCTGTCTCTTTCTTTTTTCAATTGCTAATTGCTAATTGCTAATTGTCAATTCTCAATTCTCAATTCTCAATTAATAATTAGCGCTTCTCGCTGATGCGGGCAGCTTTTCCTGTGAGGTTGCGGAGGTAATAGAGTTTAGCACGGCGAACCTTACCAATCTTGTTGACCTCAATGTTCTCGATGAATGGTGAGTTCATAGGGAAAATACGCTCAACGCCAACGTTGTCAGAAACCTTGCGTACAGTGATACGCTTGCTGTCGCCATGACCAGAGATTTTAATCACTACGCCACGGTACTTCTGAATACGTTCCTTGTTTCCCTCCTTGATACGATAGTCGAGTGTGATGGTGTCACCACTCTTGAACTTAGGGAACTCTTTCTTCTCACCTGCGAAAGCCTCTTCCGCAATCTTAATCAAATCCATAATTAATGAATTGTTTATAGAGTAAATACTGGTGCAGCATTCACGGGCTTCTCTATTCCTCGTCAGCGGCTACACGATAAAAATAAGTTTCTTGTTTTATTGTGCCAGTTTGAAGGTCACAGGAACTGTGAACTTGCAGTTTACAGCCTTTCCACGCTGTTTGCCTGGTTTCCATTTTGGCATACCGCTGACAAGACGCATTGCCTCTTTGTCGAGAGACTTGTCGGCAGAGCGCACAACCTGTACGTCGCGTACAGAGCCGTCTTTCCATACGGTGAACTTCACGAACACCTTGCCTTGGATGTTCATCTCCTGAGCCATGACTGGATATTTAACGTTCTCACGGAAATATTTGTTCAATGCAGCCATGCCGCCTGGGAATTCTGGTGCTTCCTCAACGACATCAAAGATTTTATCCTCTTCATCCTCCTCAATCTCTACCTGTACGGGAGCCTGATGTATTTCAACCTTCGATTTCTGGTCGTCTTCGGAATTTATCTTTATGGCATCAACTTTCTTATCGTCCTCTACGATTGTAATCTCCTCGATCACGTCTTCAGGCAACTCTTCTGGTTCTGGCTCTGGAGGGGTCTCCTCTTCCTGAATGGTATTGTCTATCATCTCTTCCTCTGCATCTTCTACAATTTGATCGACAATTTCGGCTACCACTATTTCACTTTCTGTCCATTCAAACGCAACATACAACACTGACAAAGCGAATACCAAGCCCACCAACACGTATGTCAGTCGCTTGTTCTCAAGATTTGCACTTGGCGATTTCTTTAATTGCATAACTTTTTATTTATTGATTACCAGTTATATAACATATCGTACCATGAAATGTCATACAACTTGTATTTGTTTTCCAGTCATTTCGCAGATTCGAGCGCAAAGGTACAACAATTTTTTGATATGGCAATGTTTTAATGCCAAAAAATTATTTTTTTATTTTGCCATTAAACTTTTGCCCCTTTTCGTCTGTCCAAACTACGAAAACCAACAGAAATGCTAACTTTTTAAAATATAATGTTATGAAAAAATCAATTGTAATCCTCGCTGTCTTGTTTGCCTCTGTATGTGCTTTTGCCGGCAACAACAAACCAACTACAGGTACACAAAAGCCACCTGTGAAGATTGAGAAGAAAGTAACGAAAAACAAGCCAATCCTTAAACCTGTGCCAAATAAGAAAATTGCAAAAATGCAAAAGATGGCTGCTCAGAAATGAGCAACCATCTTTTTTATACGTTGAATCTGAAGTGCATTATGTCACCGTCCTGCACTATGTAATCTTTACCCTCAACGCCCATCTTGCCTGCCTCTTTCACGGCAGCCTCGCTGCCCAAGGCTATGTAATCCTCATATTTTATCACCTCAGCCCTGATGAAGCCTTTCTCGAAGTCTGTGTGTATCACTCCTGCACACTGTGGTGCCTTCCATCCCTCGCGGAATGTCCATGCCTTTACTTCCATCTCGCCGGCTGTTATGAAGGTACGGAGTTTCAGCAGGTGGTATGCTGCCTTGATGAGTCGTGAGACGCCCGACTCTTCCAAGCCTATCTCCTCAAGGAACATTTGACGCTCTTCGTAACTTTCGAATTCTGCTATCTCGCTCTCTATCTTGGCTGCAACGACCATAACTTCTGCGTCTTCGTTTTTCACAGCCTCTTTCACCATCTCGACATATCTGTTGCCCTTTACGGCACTTGCCTCATCCACGTTGCAGATGTACATCACCGGTTTTGCCGTCAGCAGGAAGAGGTCGTGCGCTATCTTCTCCTCGTCTTTTGTGTCGAAGTGCACTGTTCTTGCGTTCTCGCCTTTTTCAAGTGCCTCTTTGTATTTCAGCAGCACTTCATAGACCTGTTTTGCCTGCTTGTCGCCACCTGTCTGAGCCTGTTTCTGCACTTTCTGGATTCTCTGCTCGATACTCTCAAGGTCTTTCAGCATCAACTCAGCGTCTATTATCTCCTTGTCGCGCACTGGGTCAACCGAGCCGTCAACATGTACGACGTTGTCATCGTCAAAGCATCTCAGCACATGTATTATGGCATCTGTCTCTCGGATGTTGGCAAGGAACTTGTTGCCGAGGCCTTCGCCTTTCGAGGCGCCTTTCACCAGTCCTGCTATGTCAACTATCTCGACGGTTGTTGGCACTATCCTTCCCGGGTGCACCAGTTCTGCAAGTTTGTTAAGTCTGTCGTCTGGCACTGTTATCACGCCCACGTTAGGCTCAATCGTGCAGAAAGGAAAGTTTGCCGATTGCGCCTTGGCATTCGACAGACAGTTGAACAATGTCGATTTGCCCACATTTGGCAACCCGACTATTCCACATTGTAATGACATACTTTTATATTTAATTGAGAATTTTATTTTAATTGAGAATCTTATTTCAATTGAGAATTGAGAATTGACAATTATGCCGTTGGCTTAGTGGCAATTTATAATTAATAATTGTCTCTTGGCTAAACTAAAGACCGCTTGCAGTTGTCAGACAAGTCTTGTTACCGAAAATTATCAATTGTCAATTATCAATTGTCAATTATCAACTGTCAATTATGCCGTTGGCTTAGTGGCAATTTATAATTACTCAAGTTTCGCATGTATTAGCCCTGAAGGGGCGGCACATACCAGCACAGGGCGTGAGCCCTGTGTATGAGGTTGTTATCCAGTTTAAGTCCTGTAAGGACGACACATTTATTTTCACCGTATGTGTTATTTAATTCT